>JBJKRK010000203.1:0-18896 GCA_046704705.1 Candidatus Limnocylindrales bacterium
GCTCGAGCGGCGTGATCAGCGGGACGCCCACCGCCACCGGCACCTCGAACTTCACGGTCAAGGTCACCGACTCGTCGTCGCCGACGCCAGCCACCGCCACGGCATCGCTGTCGATCACCGTCGCGGCACAGACCATGGCGCCGGCCTTCACGAGCCCGGCAAGCGCCACCTTTGACGTGGGGCACGCCGGCAGCTTCACGATCACCGCGACGGGATCGCCGACCCCGTCCATCATCGAGAGCGGAGGACTTCCGGGCGGCATCACCTTCACCGCCAACGGCAACGGGACTGCCACGCTGGCCGGCACGCCCGTCAGTGGGTCGGCGGGCACGTACCACCTGACGTTCACCGCCTCGAACGGCGTGACCCCGAACGCCACCCAGTCCTTCACCCTCACTGTCCTGAACGTCCCCGCCCCGGTCCCGTCGACTGCGGCGATGACGGACCTCGACAACCTCGCAGCGGCCGTCCAAGGTGTCGGGCCCGGCCGGAGCCTGGCCGCCAAGGTCCGCGTCGCACAGTTCGACCTGGCGCGGGGGAATGCCCGCGGCGCCTGCGGCGTGCTGAACGGCTTCACACACGAGGTCATGGCCCAGTCGGGCAAGAAGATCTCGTCCAGCGTCGCGTCGACGCTCCTGAGTGACGCGCAGCAGGTCCGGACGGCGCTGTCGTGCGGCAGCGCTCCCCTGGCGGAGTCCGAAGAAGAGGTGGAGCATCCTCAGGTGCGGCAGCCTCTGGCCACCTTCGCCGAGTTCCGCCAGAGCAGTGACGTGCAGTTCCGCTGCGGGACCGAGAACAGGGACTAGCCAGCGGTCAGGAAGGCGGCCCCGGCCAGTCCGGGGCCGCCTTCTTCGTGGTACGCCCCGCTCGATGCGGGGATCACCGGGCGGCGCCCCGCAGCAACGCGCCGACCTTCACGGGGCGACTCTGCCCATCGCCCATCGCCAGCACGGCCTCGACGACTTCGGTGGCCCACCGCTCTCCGAAGCGAGACGCGAGGAGCCGCTGCGCTTTGGCGTGGATCGCCGATCTCGGCACGGGGTTGCCGGCATCGCCCCGGGGGATCGTTGAGTGTGCCGCGAGGACGCGCCCATCGCGAAGGTGGAGTTGGACGGTCGATGGTCGACCCTCGGGATAGCCCGCATCGTGGTCCGGATCGCTCGTCACGCGGACTCGTCGAGCCAGCGACAGCGTGGCCGGGTCCACAAGAAGCCGCCGCGAGAACGCGTCCGGTCCGAGGCCGCCCGTCGTGATGGCTGCGGCAACCGTCCACGGGATGCTGAACCGTGCCGCGAACGCATTGGCGGGGCGTGCTGTCGCATGCTGGGCTGCGGCGCGGTAGGTGATCACCTCGACGCGCTCGATTTCCCTGCTGGGCACGTGCTCGAGGCGCAGGAGGTCCTCCACCGCATCGTTCACGCCGTGGAGGTGCGCGGATGTCGGGTGGAACTTCACGTATCCAGCCAGGGCTTCGAACGTGCTCCACCGCCCATCGCTGAGCCCGGCGACGAGCGCGGCAGGTCTGAACTGTGCCCCCATGCCCCGGCCCAGGAACCGTTCGAGGGTCCCGGTGACCGGGGCGAACCCCGCCGCCGCGGCGGTGCCCGAGACGAGCCCTGCCTGGACACCGAGCCCTGCTGCGAGGAAGTGCACGGGCGCGCCGGCCGTGAGGGCCGACCGGGGCGGGCGGAGCGTGACCCCGGCGGAACCCTCGATCGCCCGCCAGAGCGCCGCTTCATCGCCGTTCGTCAGAAGGTGGGCAACGGCGACCGCCGTGCCCACGACGCCCCACGTCCCGATGTCGTGGACGCCGCGACGGGTGCCGCCAAGAGCGATGCCGACGCGAGCCGCGACCTCGTAACCGGCCAGAACGGCCGCAAGAAACGCCTCGGGGTCCGCGTCCTGCTCCTCGGCGATCGCGAACGCCGCCGGGACGACGTGGGCCGCGGGATGTCCTCGTGCTCGACGGTGCCCGTCGGAAAGCTGCTCGATCGGGGTGGCCGCGCCGTTCAGCAACGCAGCCGTCGACGCGGCGACCGGTCGGTCATCCCCAATGAGCGTGGCCCCTCCGGCGGGCCCCCGCAGGAGCGTCGCCAGGGAGTGCCATCCCGCATCCGACGACGCCGAGGCAATGACGGCGATAGTGTCGAGGACGAGGTCGACGCATCGCTCGCGGACGGCCAGCGGAACCCCGGGCCCGCCGCTCGCCGACGCAGCGCGGGCCAACGCTCGCGTCGGATCTGCCCGTAGCGCCGAGCCGCGCCGCCCCCGGGCACCGGCGGGACGACCACCTCCCCGGATCCCATCCGATCCCATCCCGAGCCTCCGTGCGTGACCCACTTGTCGGACGCGTCCGGACAGTGTATGGTGCGCGGCACCAGAACGCCGTTCTCTTGACGGGAACACTGTCCCGGTTTCCGCGGGAACGGCGCCAAAGAGGATGCGAGATGCGCCGACTCGTTGGTTTCGCAGCGGCGGCCGCGCTGCTGCTCTCCGCATGCACCGGGAGCGCCGCGACGACCGCGCCTGCATCGTCGGCCCCCGCGGCGAGCGCCCCTGCCGCGGCCTCGGCCGCTCCGGCATCCGCTGCGCCGGCCAGCGCCGCTCCGGCGGCGTCGGCGGCAGCTGCGGCAAGCGCCCCCACGGGCGAGCCGATCAAGCTCGGACTGGTTGACATGCTGTCCGGAGCAAACGCGCTGATCGGCAAGGATACCCAGGAGGGCGCGCAGATCGCGATCGACGAGATCAACGCGAGCGGTGGCATCCTCGGCCGACCCGTGCAGATGGTGTCGATGGACGAGGCGCCCAACACGGCCGCCGCGGTGAATGACCTCCGCACGCTCAACTCGCAGGGAGTCCCGTTCGTCTTCGGGATCACCTCGAGCGCCGACGCACTGGCCATGGTCCCGGTCGCCGCCCAGATCGGGTCGATCATCGTGGGTTCACACCCGGCCACGACGTCGCTGACGACCACGAACTACAAGCCCAACTTCGTCCGGATCGCCGCGAGCGACGCGATGGCGACGAAATCGATGGCCGAGTTTGCCCAGAAGAACTTCCCGGGCATCACCACCTGGAACGTCATGGGCTACGACTACGTCACCGGTCACGATCAGTGGCAGGGCTTCCTGGACAACCTGACCGCGCTGGGTCAGAAGTACAAGAAGGGCAAGGAAGTCTTCTTCCCCTTCACCGCGACCAGTCTCACCTCGTACATCACGTCGATGGTCAGCTCGCTGCCGTCCAGCTCCGCCACAAACCAGGGGCTGTACATCGCTTCGTTCGGAGCCGGGACCTTCAACTTGATCAAGCAGGGCATCCCGTACAACCTCATGAAGCGGTTCAAGGCCGTGCTCGGCGTCGCGGGTGGTGGGTTCCTGCAGCAAGCCGGGCAGCTCGGCGCCGACACGCCCGACATCTACAGTGAGTACGACTACTACTACAAGGCGTACAGCACCCCGCAGAACCAGTCCTTCGTTTCGGACTACCAGGCCAAGTACAACAACCCGCCCGGCTCATGGGCGCTCCACGGATACATGAGCGTGCTCGCCTACAAGGCCGCCATCGAGAAAGCCGGAAGCACCGATGTCTCGAAGGTGATGGCAGCCTTCGACGGCCTCACGTTCCCGGCACCGCAGGGGGACGTGACAATCCGCGCCGGCGACCACCAGGCGACGGTGAATGTCGTCATGCGCCACTTCGTTCCGGACCCGTCCGCCCCGGGGGGCTTCCAGGTCAAGGACTTCACGGTCATCCCGGCTGCGGACATCCTTCCGCCCGTCAGCCACTGAGCGTCCGTCCCGCGAACGTGGACTGCGGCCTCCTCCAGCGGAGGCCGCAGCAACCACGACATGACCGGAGGCATCGATGGATCGCTCGCGAACGCCGGCGCCGGGGGAGACTCCGGGGGCCGGAGCACCGGCCGAACCACGAGTGGGCGGGGGCGGCGACGCCCGCGGCGCGGGAGATACGTTGAACGAGGCGTCGATCCTGGCCCGCCTGCGGGCCAAGCGCGGTTACCTGCTCCCGTTCCACCGGCTCCTCGCCCGGCACGCCCCGGCCGTCCTCGAACGCTACGACGACTACTACTCGCAGGTATGGCTCCAGGAGAACGTGCTCGACGCCCGCACGAAGGAGCTCGTCGCGGTCGGCATCCACGCGGCGGTGCTGGAGCGGGAGGGCCTGGAAATCCATCTGCGGCGGGCCGTCGCCGCGGGCGCCACCGAAGCCGAGATCGTCGAGGCCATGACCCTCGCGGGGATACCCGCCGGCATGTACGCGGTCGTCGTCGCCTCGGACGTCTGGGAGCGGGTGCGCGAGTCGACGGGCTACTCCTGGGAAGAAGAAACGTCGCCGAGTGGAGAGTGACGGTCAGTCGTATGGTGCATTCGCCCATGGAGCTGTTCGGGCTGGCCGGGCGTGTGGCGCTCGTCACGGGCGCGGCGAGCGGAATCGGAGCCGCGACCGTCGAAACCTTTGTGGAGGCGGGCGCCCGGGTGAGCGCCTGGGACGTGCGCTGGCCGGCTGAGCTCGCCCCTGCACGTGGCGCCCGGCCTGGGGCCGAACGCGGCTCGGTCGAGCAGGCCGTGGTCGACGTCGCCGATGCGGCTGCCGTCGAGCGCGCGCTCGACGATCTCGTCGCACGCCACGGGCGGCTCGACATCCTCGTCCACGCTGCCGGCGTCACCGACCGGACCCCGTCGCTCGAGTTGGACCTGGCCACCTGGGATCGCGTCGTGGACGTCGATCTCCGGGGCACGTTCGCGTGCGTGCGCGCCGCCGGCCGAGCGATGGTTGCGGCCGGGGGCGGCTCGATCGTGACGATCGCGTCCCAGCTCGCGCTGGCTCCGCCCGGCGGGCGGGCCGCCTACATCGCGGCGAAGGCGGGCGTGATCGGGCTCACGCGGACGCTCGCCGTGGAGTGGGCGCCCGCGGTGCGCGTCAACGCCGTGGCGCCCGGGGTGACCCGCTCGCCGATGATCGCGCAGATCGAGGCCGATGCAGCCACGCGGGAGCGGTTCCTCGGGCGCATCCCGGCCGGGCGCTTTGCCGAGCCACCCGAGATCGCGGCCGCGGCGCTGTACCTGGCGTCCGATGCGGCTTCCTACGTCACCGGCCATGTGCTCGTGGTCGATGGCGGCTACACCGTTCCGTAGGGGAGACCATGCTCGACCTCGCCATCTCGAACGCTCGCGTCGTCACCCCGTCAGGCACCATCCGCGGGGCCGTCGGCATCTCGGGCGAGCGCATCGCATATGTCGGCAGCGACGAGGGACTTCCGGACGCACGTCGCGTCATCGACGCCCACGATGCGTACGCCCTGCCCGGTCTCATCGAGCCGCACGCCCACCTGGGGCTGAGTTCGTCGAAAGGCGCGACCGAACTCGAGAAATGGCGGCGCGATTTCGTGACCGAGACGGAGGGGGCCATCCACGGCGGCGTCACCACCGTGCTCTCCCACTGGACGGGCGTCGAGCAATACGTCGACCACCTCGACACGCTCATCGAATGGGGTGTCGAGGGGTCGTTCATCGATTTCAACTTCCACCCGGTCATCGGCCTGGACACCCACGTGGAACAGATCCCGGAGCTCGTCCGGCGCGGCGTCACGAGCTTCAAGCACTACCACCATGTCTACGACAACCCCCGGGGGCGGGCGCTCGGGATCTACCCGTGCGACGACCGAACGCTGTTCCGCTCGTTCCAGGCGATCGCCCGGGTCGGGCCTCCTGCGCTCGCCATGGTCCATGCTGAGGATGGTCCGATCATCGAGGAGCTCACCGCGCAGGTGCGGGCGTCCGGGCGGAACGACCTCGAGGCGTGGACGCTCGCGCGCCCGGCCCTCGCCGAGAACCTTCGCGTCCGACGCGTGATCGACATCGCCGCGCATCTGGGAACGCCGCTCTACCTCGTCCACGCGACGACGCGCGAGGCGGTGGCGATGGTGGCCGGAGCCCGCGCGGCCGGGCAGCCGGTGTGGGCCGAGACCCAGCCCTGCTTCCTCACCCACACGGCCAACATGGAGGCCGAGATCGGGGCCTGGGGAAAGATCAACCCGGCGCTGAAGTACGAGGCGGACCGACGTGCCCTGTGGGCCGGCATCCGTGCGGGGGCCATCACGTCGCTCGGCGACGACCACCTCGACTACGGCCTGGCCGACAAGCAACCCAACGGGGTGGACCGGTTCGGGGGGATCTGGGCCTGCAACGCGGGAATGCCGGGCGGCATGGAGCACCTGCTGCCGGTGATGATCACGACCGGGGTCCGAGCGGGGCGCATCACCATGGAGGATCTCGTGGACGTGTGCTCGACGCGGACCGCGCGCGCCATGGGTCTCTACCCGAGAAAGGGCGTGCTCGCCGTCGGGTCGGATGCCGACCTGGTGGTCGTGGATCCGGATGCCTCGAAAACGGTCGACGAGCACTTCTACCACACCCATGTGAGGGACTGGAGCCTGTACTGGGGCTGGACCCTCCACGGCATCCCCTCGACGACCGTCGTCCGCGGGCGCGTCGTCCTTGAAGGTGGGGAGACGGCAGTGGCGCCCGGAGGAGGTCGCTTCGTGCCGGGTCTCCCCGCTGCCTGACAGGAGGCCCAGACATGGCTCGCTACGATCTCGCCATCCTCAACGGCACGCTCGTGATCCCCGGTACCGGCACGTTTCGCGCCGATGTCGCGGCGCGCGACGGGCGCGTCGCGGCCATCGCCGACGCGATCGAGCCCGCAGACGCCGCTGAGGTGATCGACGCGCGCGGCCGGCTCGTCTTCCCGGGTGCCGTCGACGCGCACTTCCACATCGGCATCTACCGCCCGATCTCGGAAGATGCCGAGAGCGAAACGCGCTCCGCGCTCGTGGGCGGCGCGACAACCGTGCTGAGCTACTTCCGCACCGGGGGCCATTACCTCGAGCGCACCGGGCCGTACCGGGAGATCTTCCCCGAGGTGCTCGCCGCGACCGAGGGGCATGCATACACCGACTACGGCTACCACCTGGGCCTCATGACGAGCGAGCAGATAGGCGAGGTGGACTGGCTCGTCCGAGAGGCGGGCGTGGCCTCGTTCAAGTACTACATGTTCTACAAGGGCCTCAACCTCTCGGCCTCGTCCACGGACACCACCTCGCTCACGATGACCGATTCCTACGACCTCGGTCACCTGTACCGGATGATGCAGGCGATCACCGCAGCGTCCGAGCGCTACGGGTCTGCGGGCCGGATCAGCCTCAGCCTCCACTGCGAGCACGCGGAGATCATGCGGACGCTCATCCAGGAGGTGCGCGAGCAGGGGCTGGAGGGGCTCGAGGCGTACGATCGAGCGCGGCCGCCGTTTCAGGAGCGGCTCGCGATCGCCGAAGCGACGCTCCTCGCCGACGTCACGGGCTGCCCCGTGAACCTCCTTCACCTGTCGAGCGGGGAAGCGCTGGCGGGCGGGAAGAAGGCCCAGCGCGACTACCCTGACCGCGACATCCGCCTCGAGACGACCCTCCATCACCTGGCGCTCGCGTACGACCGGCTCTCCGGCCTGGGCGGCAAGGTGAATCCACCCATCCGCACCGAGGCGGAGAACGAGGCGCTCTGGCAGGGCGTCCTCGATGGTTCGATCAGCGAGGTCGTCTCGGACCACGCTTGCTGTACGCTCGAGCTCAAGGGGGGCGGGACGTGGGGGGCGTACGCGGGCTTCGGCGGGACCGGACTGCTCTACCCGGTCCTCTTCAGCGAGGGCACGCGGCGGGGGCTCTCCCCGGTGCGCGTCGCCGAGCTGCTCAGCGCGAACCCTGCCCGCAACTTCGGTCTCTTTCCGACGAAGGGGACGATCGCGGTGGGCAGCGATGCGGACCTGGTCGTCCTGGACCCGGAGCTAGAGGCAACCGTCACCGCGGAGCGACTGCTCTCCGCCCAGGACCACACCCCGTTCGAGGGCATGCCCGTCAAGGGGTGGCCCACGCATACGATCCGGCGCGGTGAGGTTCTCCTGCGCGACGGGCAGGTCGTCGGGACGACGAGCGGCCGGTACATCCGGCGGCCGGTTGCGATGCACGCGACCGAGCAGGTCACCCTCGGCCGTTGACATGACTCCGGATCCCGCCGTCGCAGCCCGGGACGGGGGGCCCCTCCATGGCCTTCGCGTCCTCGACCTCGCCACGATCTTCGCCGCGCCGCTCATCGCCACCGTGCTCGGCGACTTCGGCGCGGATGTGATCAAGATCGAGCATCCGCGCGGCGATCCCCTGCGTGGACACGGCCACCGGAAGGGCGAGGTGCCCCTCTGGTGGAAGGTCGTTGGACGCAACAAGCGGACCGTGACGCTCAACCTCGGTCACCCCCGGGGCCAGGAGCTGCTCCGGCGCCTCGCCGCCACCGCGGACGTGCTGATCGAAAACTTCCGGCCCGGGACGCTCGAGCGCTGGGGGCTCGCGCCGGACCAGCTGCACGCGCAGAATCCGCGCCTCGTCATCGTCCGCACCACCGGATTCGGGCAGACCGGACCGTACGCGGCGAGGCCCGCGTTCGGGACGCTCATCGAGAGCATGAGCGGGTTCGCCCACGTCACCGGCGCACCCGACGGTCCGCCCACGCTCCCTCCCTTCGGGCTGGCCGACGGGATCGCGGGCCTGGCGGGTGTGGGCGCGGTGATGCTCGCCCTGTACCACCGCGACGCTCTTGGTGGGGCCGGCCAGGTGATCGACCTGGCGATCCTCGAGCCGATCCTGACCGTGTTGGGCTCACAGCCCACGGTCTACGACCAGCTCGGGATTGTCCAGCAGCGCACCGGCAACCGCTCCGTGAACAACGCGCCGAGAAACACGTACCAGACGCGGGATGGGCGCTGGGTCGCGATCTCCACCAGCGCGCAGTCCATCGCCGAACGCGTCGTCCGCCTGGTGGGTCGCCCGGAGTTCGCCGAGGAGCCCTGGTTCGCCACCGGCGCCGGGAGAGCCGAGCATGCGGACGAGCTCGATGCCGCGGTCGCCGCCTGGATCGGGGCGCGCAACCGCGACGACGTCCTTGCCGCATTTGCCGCAGCCGACGCCGCGATCGCGCCCGTGTACGACGTCGTCGACCTGCTGAACGACCCGCAGGTGCGGGCGCGCGGCACCATCGTGGATGTGCCCGACGAGGACCTGGGCCACGTGAAGATGCAGAACGTGATGTTCCGCCTCCTGGAGACACCCGGCCGTATCCGCTGGCCCGGGCGGCGGCTCGGCCAGGACAACCACGCGGTGTACGGGGAGCTGGGGCTGGACGAGGCGGACCTCGAGGAACTCCGGCAACAGGGGGTCATCTGATCGTGGCCGGCATCCTGCTGATCGTGCTGAGCGGCATCGCGCAGGGTGTGCTGCTGTTCCTCGTTGCGGCCGGGCTGTCCCTGATCTTCGGGGTGATGGGTGTCCTGAACTTCGCGCACGGCGGATTCTTCGCCCTCGGCGCGTTCTTCGTCTACTCGCTCACCGCAGGCGCGACACTGCCCGCACCCCAGTTCCTCCTTCTTGCCGTCGTGGCCAGCCTCCTGGTGGGCGGCATCGGGATGGCCGCGGAGATGATCGTCTTCCGACGGATCTACCATCTCGCGCCGATCGATGCGCTCCTCGCGACGTACGCCGTGCTCCTCGTCATTCAGGGAGGGATCACCCAGACCTGGGGAGTGAATCCGGTCGGCGTGCAGATGCCGCCGCAGCTCCAGTCGGCGGTGACCGTCGCCGGCGCGACGCTGCCCGACTACGACTTCGTGTTGCTCGCGGTCGGCGGGCTCGTGGTCCTCGGCGTGTGGTGGCTGCTCGAGGCGACGAGCCTGGGCCGCAGCGTTCGAGCTATCGCGGCCGACCGCGCGATGAGCGCAAGCCTGGGAATCGACACGCGGCGGATCTTCACGTTGATGTTCGGGCTCGGCACATTCCTCGCGGGGCTGGGCGGCGCGCTCGTCGCGCCCCTCGTCCAGGTGGACACGGGCCTGGCCGCGACGTTCGTCATCGAATCCTTCGCCGTGGTGATCGTGGGCGGCCTCGGCAACATGTTCGGAACACTGGTTGCCGCCGTCCTGCTCGGGCTCCTCAACAGCGTCCTCGTCGGCATCGACCCAGCTCTGTCCGACTTCAGTCTGTACGCGGGCATGGCCGTCATCCTGCTGCTCCGACCCCATGGACTGTTCGGCGTCGTGGCCGGGGACCGCCGGTGAGCGGGCTCGCGAGCTCCGTGCGCAGCGTCCCGACTGCCGCGCGCTGGGCACTCGCCGGAGGCGCGGTGCTCATCGTCGCGGTCGCCGTGCCCGCAGCGGGCAACTCCGCATCCACGTTCTTCTGGACGACTGTGGCGATCACGGCCCTGTACGCGATGAGCGTGAACCTGCTCATCGGGTTCTCCGGGATCCCCACGTTCGGTCAGGCCGCCTACTTCGGCATCGGGGCGTATGTAATCGGACTCCTGGCGCCAGCCGGGGTCCCCATGCTCCCGGCCCTCGTGTTCGCGGCCGGTGCCGCGGCCGTCGGGGCGTTCGTGGTCGCCGTGGTGAGCCTCCGCGCCAGCGGCCTGGCGTTCTCGATGATCACGCTCGCCGTGGCCCAGGCGATGTACGTGGCGACGTTCCATCTCGGTGCCGTCGGTGGCGAGAACGGGCTCGTCGGAATCCTTCCCGGCAGCGTGCTGGGCCTCGACCTGGCGCGGAGCGGAACGCTGCTGTGGGCCTTCTGCCTGGTGATCGTCGTCGCCGGAATCGCCTTTCTCAGGTTGCTCACTGTGTCGCCGTTCGGCCGCACCCTCCGGATGATCCGCGACGACGCCCGACGCGCGGAGTTCCTTGGGATCCCCGTGCGGCGCTACCAGACGGCCGCGTTCGTCATCGCCGGCGCCATCGCCGGCCTGGCCGGAGCGCTGTACACGTACGTCCAGGGGGTTGCGGTGCCCGACTACCTGTACTGGACCCGATCGGGTGACCCGATCGTCATGTCGATCATCGGCGGCACGCACTCGTTCCTCGGACCGGTGGTCGGCGCGGTCGTCTACATGTGGACGGTCAACGTCCTCTCGAAGCTCACACCCGGGTGGGTGCTCTGGGTGGGCCTGGCGTTCCTGCTGGTGGTGTTGGCGGCGCCGGGCGGAATCCTCGGGCTGCCGGCGGAGGTCCGCCGGCTGCGGCGTCGGCTGCAGGGCATCCGCATCGGTTCCCTGCGAGGCCCGGCATGAGCGACGTGCTCCTCGAGGCGAGCGGCGTGTCGAAGTGGTACGGGAGTTTTCGCGCGCTGCAGGACGTGGATCTCACAGTGCATCCCGGCGAGATCCACGCGATCATCGGACCCAACGGCGCGGGCAAGACGACGTTCTTCGCGGTCGTCTCGGGTGAGCTGCGCCCCACGCGCGGGACGATCCGGTTCGCCGGTCGCGACGTCACGGGGACGCCAGCCTGGCAGCGCACGCGCAGCGGAATGGTACGTTCCTTCCAGATCGTCCGGGTGTTCCCCTCGTTCAGCGTGCGCGACAACGTGCACGCCGCCGTCCTCGCCGGCATGCGCCGCACCTGGCTCTTCTATCTGGACGAACGACGCGCGGGCGGAGACCGCGAAACCGCGCGGCTGCTGGAGGAATCCCGCCTCGGGTCCCTCGCCGGGGCGCGGGCCTCCGAGCTGTCACAGGGCGACCGCAAGCGGCTCGAGATGGCGATGGCGCTCGCGCTGTCGCCCCGCCTGTTGCTGCTCGACGAGCCCACGGCGGGGATGTCTCCCGCAGAGACCCTCCAGACGGTCGAGCTCGTCCGCACGATCTGGCGCCGTCATGGCTGCTCGATCCTCCTGACGGAGCACGACATGTCCGTCATCTTCGAGCTCGCGAGTCGGATCACGGTGTTTCATCAGGGACGTGTGCTCGTGAGCGGGGACCCCGATGCGATCGCGCGTGATCCGCGCGTCCTCGAGGTCTACCTCGGGCAGGGGCTCGATTCGTGAGCGGCGACACTGCCCTCACCCTTGAGCACATCGACGCCTGGTACGGCACGGCGCAGGCGCTGTTCGGCGTGTCGATCGAGGTCCCGGAAGGCTCGATCGTCGCCCTGCTGGGACGAAACGGCGCGGGCAAGTCCACCACGCTGAAGAGCGTGATGCGCCTGGGCGCGCGCACGAAGGGCGCGATCCGCTACGCCGGGCAGGACCTCACCCGGCTCGACACGACCGCGATCGCGCGGCTCGGCGTGGGGTACGTGCCCGAGGACCGGCGGATCTTCCAGGCGATGACGGTGCGCGAGAACCTGCAGCTCGGCCGTGGCATCGCCGGCCCGATGCGGCCCGCGCTGGAGCTCGACGCCGTGCTCGCGGCGTTTCCCCCGCTGCGAGCCCTGCTTAACCGGCGCGGTGGCGTCCTGTCCGGCGGCGAGCAGCAACTCCTGGCCGTTGCCCGCGCGCTCGTCGGGAACCCGCGCCTGATGCTGCTCGACGAGCCGTCCGAAGGACTCGCGCCCATCGTCCTGCGTGGACTTCGCGACGCGGTCCGGATGGTGCACGAGCGCTTCGGCGTGACGGTCCTGCTCGCCGAGCAGAACGCGGCGTTCGCGCTCGCCGTCGCCCGAACGGTCGTGTTGATCGACTCTGGCCGCGTCGTGCACTGCGGGCCCGCATCCGAGCTGCGAGCGCGTGAGGATCTGATGGGCCGCTATCTGGGGGTCGGGACGAGCGGAGCGCCGGCTGCGGTGCGCGGAGAGGGCCCATGATCCTGTCGTCCGGCCTCCCGCTCATTCGGAGCTGGCTGTTCGCGCCGGGCAATGTGCCCCGCTTCCTCGAGCGGGCATTCGCGACGGATGCGGACGCCGTCGTTCTGGACCTCGAGGATGCCGTGCCGCCCGGTGAGAAGGATCGCGCGCGAGAGTTAGTGTCCCGGGCACTCGACGCCCGGGCGGTCACGCGTGACGCCGGGCCGCTCGCCTTTGTCCGGGTCAATGGGTCCCGGTCGCCCGAGCTTCGCGACGACCTCGCAGCTGTCGTTCGGTCCGGCCTTGCCGGGCTGCGCGTCCCGAAGGTCGAGACCGCCGACGAGGTCGTCGAGCTCGACGCGAGGCTCGGCGCCTCTGAACAGCTCGCAGGCCTGCCCCTGGGGAGCGTGTCCCTCGTGTGCGGGATCGAAAGCGCCCTCGGTGTCCTCGCGGCGGCGTCCATCGCGGGCGCGTCACCGCGCGTGCTCGCCCTGTCCTTCGGCGCGGCAGACTTCGCCGCGGACGTCGGCCTCACAGAGGGACCGGCCCGGCGCGAGACGCTCACGGCCCGCTCCATGCTCGTGCTCGCCTCGCGCGCCGCGGGCATCCGGCCGCCGATCGATTCGGTGCACGTCGCGATCGACGATGCCGCGGGACTCGAGCGCACGACGCATGAGGGTCGCAGCCTGGGGTTCTTCGGCCGCAGCGCCATTCACCCCGCCCAGTTGCCGATCATCAACCGGGTGTTCTCACCGTCGGCCGAAGAGCGCTCGCGCGCTCGCGCCATCATCGAGGCGGCCGGCGCTGCGGCAGCCGCCGGGAGCGGGAGCTTCCGACTTTCCGACGGCACGTTCGTCGACCGTGCGATCGTGCGGCAGGCCGAGCTCCTGGTTCGCCTCGCCGAGCGCTCCACTCCCGATCACACACATCGAGGCTGACAATGCGCGAATCCCGCCTCACCGGTCGCCACTCGTTCGAGCCCGCCGCCGTCTACGACCTCGCGCACCCGCTCGAGCCGGCCATGCCCGTGTCACCCAACCACCCGGGGTACCGGATGGCGCTGTTGCGTCGGCACGGCGACATGGTCCGGGCGGATGGCGGGTCTGCGGCGAACGAGATGATCGTGCTCGGGGGGCATACCGGGACACATCTCGATGGGCTGGCGCATGTCTCGCAGGACGGGCGACTGCACGGCGACCTCGACGCGCAGGCGACGCAGCGGGGCGGTCGCTTCTCGTCGCTCGGCCTCGAGACGGTCGCACCGATCTACGGGCGCGGCATCCTGCTGGACGTCGCCGGACACCGCGGCGTCGATGCGCTGTCGGGCGGTGAGCGGATCACCGGGAACGAGCTCGAGGAGGTCGCCCGCGCGCAGGGGACCTCCACCGATGGCCTCGCCGCTGTGCTCGTGCGGTCGGGGTGGGCGCGACACTGGGGCGATCCGCCCCGGTACCTCGGACACGACACGGGCGTCCCGGGCCCGGACGAATCGGCGGCCGCCTGGATCGCAGGGCTGCACCCGCGCGTGACGGCGCACGACTCGATGGCCTACGAGTGGCTCTCGCCGGGTGCCGGGCACTCGCTCCTGCCGGTGCACCGCGAGTTGCTCGTCCGGCACGGAATCCACATCATCGAGAACATCGACATGGAGGCACTCGCCGCCGACGGTGTGCACGAGTTCCTGTTCGTCTGTCTGCCGCTGCCCTTCGTGGGCGCGACAGGCTCGCCCGTCCGGCCCATCGCGGTGGCGCCATGAACCAGACCCTGGTCGAACAGCTCGCTGCCTTCGCCGTGGCGAGCGATCCCGACGCCCTTCCCCAGGAAGTCGTCGCGAGCGTGCGCCTGCGCATCCTCGACACCCTCGGAATCGCGCTGGCTGCCTCCGCCGCGGGCCTCGCTGATGGCGTCCTGGACCTTGTGGGATGGACGGCGGGGCGGGCGGAGGCGGACGTCGTGGGCGCTCACGGGCGATATCCCGCCGCACAGGCCGCGCTCGTCGACGGGACGCTTGCCCACAGCCTCGACTTCGACGACACGCACCTCCCGTCCGTCCTCCACCCCAGCGCGACGATCGTGCCGGCCGTGCTCGCGGTCGGCCAGGCGACTCGGGCGAGCGGTCCGGAGCTCATCGCTGCGGCCGCCGTCGGCATCGAGTTGACCGTCAGGACTGGCATGGGCGGGTACCTCCCTGACGGTGAAAACGTCTTCTTCGAGCGCGGCTGGCACGCGACATCGATCTGTGGCGCGCTCGGCGCAGCGGCCGCTGCCGGCCGGCTGCTCGGCCTGGATGCGGGCCGGATCGGCCACGCGATGGCCATCGCCGCGAGCTTCGGCGGCGGACTCCTCGAGGCGAACCGCTCGGGCGGCACCGTGAAGCGGCTCCACTGCGGTTGGGCGGCACACGCGGGGATCAGTGCGGCACAGCTTGCCGCGCGCGGCTACACCGGCCCGGCGAGCGTGCTGGAGGGGCGCTTCGGCTTCTACGAGGCATACCTCGGCGGCCGGTTCGATCCCGACCAGGTCACGCTGCGGCTCGGGGGGGAGTGGCAGGTACCGGGCATCTTCTTCAAGCCGTACCCCGCGAACCACTACACGCACGCCGGGATCGATGCCGCCCTCGCACTCCGCGAACGCGAGCGCCTGGAGGTCGGTCACATCACGCGCATCGAGCTCGGGACGTCCGCTCCGGCGCTGCGCACGATCGGGGAGCCGCGCGCCGACAAGGTCGCGCCCCAGAGTGGCTACCATGCGCAGTTCAGCGGCCCGTTCACCGTCGCGACGGCCCTTCTGGGCGGCGGCGGGCTCGGCGTCTGGTTCGATGACTTCACGGATGAACGCGCGCATGACGAGGCCGTGCTCCGGCTCGCTCGACTGGTCGAGCTGTTTGTCGATCCCGAGGTGGACGCCCGGTTTCCACGAGCGTTCGGTGCCGTCCTGCGCGTCCACCTCGATGACGGTCGCGTCCTCGAGGAACGCGTGATGACCAACCGCGGGGGACCGGAGCGGCCGCTCACGGAAGACGAGCTTCGTCTGAAGTACCGGCTGAACGCGACCCGTCGCGTGTCGACCGAGGCCGCGAGCCGGCTGGCGGAGGTGATCGCCCGCCTCGATCAGGAGGGGCCAGGGGTGGTGGAACGACTCATGGGCCTGGCGAGGTGAGCGGAACGTCGCGACGCGCGCGATCTGCGGCGTCGCGAGGTGCTGGCGCAGCCGGGGCGCCGGACGCGGAGCGCGACCCGCTCGCCGTCGAGGGTCCCGCGGCCGCTGCGCTCGGGCCGAACAGTGTCGGCGCGGCGGCGGTGCGTGGGGCGTCTCCCGGGATGGTCCCTCGCCGGGAGGTCGAAACCCGGGCAGGCATGTCGTCCGCGGTGCGTCGCGCCGCCGACGTCCTGATCGCGCTCACCGATCGGCCGGACGTCGGGGTGACGGAGCTGAGCCGGCGCTTCGGCTGGTCGAAGAGCGTGGCGCACCGGGTGCTGACCACCCTCACCGAAAGCGGCCTGCTCACTCTCGATCCGGCGACCCACCGGTACGCGCTCGGGCCGGCGGGGCTCCGCCTCGGCCTCGCGGCGCTCGCCCGAGCGGACGTGCACCGGCTGGCTGTGCCGCACCTCCACGCGCTTCGGAAGCGGACGGGTGAGACGGCGACACTCACGCTCCTCAGCGGGGACACGCGCCTGTACGTCGACCAGGTCGAGAGCACGCACGCCGTGCGGCAGTCCATCCAGGTCGGATCCCGCGCGCCCCTGTACGTCGGCGGCAGCAGCAAGGCCATCCTCGCCTTCCTTCCTCCCCATCATCGCGAGCGCATCCTCGCCTCGGCGGCAGGTGCCTCACGCGCCGATGGGTCACCCATCGATGTTGCGGCGCTCCGGGCCGAGCTGGAGGTGATCCGATCGATCGGCTACGCGATCTCGCAGGCGGAGCGGCTCGTGGGGGCGACGTCAGTCGCCGCACCGATTTTCGATGCGAAGGGGCAGGTCGTGGGGAGCATGAGCGTGGCTGGAGTCACTGTCCGGCAGGACCGGCAGGCGCTCGAGTTGCTCGGACCGATCGTCAGGGCGGAGGCGAGTGCGCTGAGCCGCGAGCTTGGCTGGGCACCTCCGCGTGACGAGGACGCGGACGGGCTCTCGTCCCTCGGCTGACACGGCATTGCGGCGACGCGTCGCCAGAGCGGCCGCGTCCCCGAGAAAGGAGCATCCCGTGGCAACCTGGGCAGACTTCGCGGCGGCGGCCCCACGGCTCGCGTCGGAAGGGCGGCGGATGCTCCGCTGGCGTGGTGAGATCGAGGAGGCGTTCCTGGCATCCGTGCACGCGGATGCGACCCCCGCATCCATCCGATCTACGTGAAGATCGTCGAGGGACGGCTGTTCGCGTTCATCGGGTGTTCCGCGAAGCGCAGCGACCTCGAGCGGGACGGCCGTTACGCGCTCCACGCCCACCAGGATCCGGCAGTGCCCACCGAGTTCGCGGTGCGGGGTCGCGCGTCGCTCGTCCCGCGCGGCACGCTCCGCGACACCGTGGCGGCTGCCTGGTACTTCGAGAGCGGCGACGAGTACGAGCTCTTCGAGTTCGACATCGAGTCGGCACTCCTCGGCGAGCGCGCGAGCCAGGACGACTGGCCGCCGAGGTACGAGACATGGCGGGCGCGGGCCTGACGCACGCGCTCTGGCCTGTGTCGCTGCCGCGGTGCCGCGATCCGCTTCGTCGACGGTAGCGTCAGCCGCAGCGAGGTCTCGGTCGGGAGCGGCCTCAGGGCACGACGACGACCGTGGACGCGACGTGCGACGCGACGTACCGCGAGGTGCTGCCCTGCAGGCACCTGCCCAGGAGCCCGAGGCGACGCGAGCCGAGGACGACCGCGTCGTACTCGCCCTCGCGGGCGACGCGCTCGATCACCCTGGCGGGATCGCCGGACGGCGCGAACCCGACCATGCGGATCCCTCGCCCCTGCAGCACCTCACGTGCCTCGCGCAGCTCGGCCTGATGCCGTTCCTCGTTGTCGCGCGGGTCGTAGCCCGCGGGTCCGGGGTACACGGGGATCACGCTCAGGACAGTCACCGTGGCCTCGAACGCAGCGGCCATGTCGGCGACCAGTTCGAGCGCGCGCCGTGCTGGTCCCGACCCATCGTACGCAAGCAGGATGCTGCTCAGCCGCATGCTCGCCGCACCTCCCGGAGCCATGTACACCATCGGCCGGAAGGGACGGCGGAACACGTGCCGGGGGTCGCGTTGGGGGAGAGCGGAAGTGCCGGGGCCGGGTCGCCGTTTCGCTCTTCTCAGCCCGTCAGTCGGCACCTCCCGGCAGGCCGTTTGGCGAGCATGCCGTTCGCCGGCTGTGGGCCCGGCGGAGCGGCCGACGCGTCAGCTCGCCGCCTTCTTCACGAGCACGGCGATCCGCTCTTCGACAGCGGGAGTCAATTCCTTCAGCGCGTAGGCGTTCGGCCACATGGGGCCATCATCCAGGTTGGCCTTGTCGCTGAAGCCGAGCGTCGCGTACCTCATCTTGAACTTGCGCGCGTCCTGGAAGTGGCAGACGACGTTGCCGTCCCTGGCGTAGGCGGGCATGCCGTACCACGTCCGCGGTGCGAGGCCGGGCGCCGCCGCTTTGATGATCTCGTGGATCCGCGTGGCCATGGCCCGATCGGGTTCCGCCATCTCCGCGATCTTCGCGAGCACCTCGCGCTCCCCGTCGGCCTCGTCCTTCTTTCCGCGCGTGCCGCGCCGGCCCTCTGCCTTCAGCTCCCTGGCGCGCTCCTTCATCGCGGCCCGTTCTTCGTCCGTAAACCCTCTGGACTGCCTGTCGGTCGCGCTGGTGGCAGTGGTGGATGTCTGCGGTTCCATCGTGCGGGGTGCCTCCCGGTGCGGATCTCGATTGCGATGCGTTGCATCCTAGGGCAGGGCGGGCGAGGCGGCTTCTCCGAAGCTGCTCACTTCGGGCGGCAGGTCGTTGATTCGGGATCGACCGCGTGGAGGGCAGGAGCACCGCCGGGCCGAGGCGCCGATTTCCCCGCGCCCCGATCCCGCGCCCGTCACTCCCCGCGATCCCGCACCCAGATCGACATCGAGGCGGGATGGAAGGCTTGTGCGCTTGCCGTGGCCAGCTCGCCGGTCACCCCGTCGAGATCGACCCGGTCACGCAGCCGGCCGGCGAAGGCCTCCACGAGCTGCTGGGCGTCGTACGCGCTCCGATCGAAGCGCCGGTCGAAGGAGGCCTGCAGCCGACG
>JBJKRK010000204.1:0-3792 GCA_046704705.1 Candidatus Limnocylindrales bacterium
CTCCAGGACTCCGCGGCTGCGGCTCCTGCCGCTGGCCCCGCGTCAGCAGCGGGAGGAGGCGCGCCGGAGATCCCGCTTCGGTCCCGCCTGCTCGTCCGAGCGGCCGCGCTCCCGGTCGTGGAGGGCACGGACGCCGATGCGGAGGCAGCCTTCGGGTGGGCGGCCGGGCTGACGCGGGCCGAGATCCTGCAGCTCGGCGCCGCCGTCGACGCGATGCTGCGTGCCGGCGCGCCACGCGACATCGTCCGGGGCTTCGGCATCGCCTGGCACAAGGGCCTGCGATTGCGGCGGCGGGAGGAGGAGGCGCTGATCCGAGAGTTCGCCGAGCTGCACATCACGGTCGGGGGGATCCTTGCCGGGCGCGACCTGCGCGCAGGCGAGCCGGCGCCCAAACGGCACGGCCTGGAGGCGTTTCTGGACCTCAGGTCGTCTCACACCCGACAGGCCGAATATGACGCCGGGGCGGTCATCGAGCGGGCGGGCGAGCCGGCACAGCGTGGCCTCATCGCCATGTGGAATGTGTGGGCGGCCATGCGCTTCCGGGAGCAGATCTCGAGCGCGACCTTCGAGCTGCTGGTGCAGCCCTGGGTGACCGTCGTCGGGCCGCTTCCCGATCGCTGAGATCCCGTCGCCGGAGCCGAACAGCCACAGCCGCGACGTGGGCGACGAAGGGGCAGTGGTACCGCATATCGGATTCGAACCGATGATCTCCGCCTTGAGAGGGCGGTGTCCTGGGCCTCTAGACGAATGCGGCACGTGGATGCCGGATCCAGGGGATCGGCGGCCGGCGGATTCTACCAGCTACAGGCGCCGCGCCTCAAGGAAGGCGCGGATCCCCTCGGCCACCTGGACGTGGCTCTCGCTCCCCAGGACGAGCCCGAAGTGGGAGTGTGCCCCGTACGGCTCGAACAGCGCACCGAGCCATTCGGCCAGCCGCTCGCTCTCGTCGAGGGGATGCCAGCGGTCCAGCCCGCCCCCGATGACCAGCGTCGGCACGTCCGCCAGGGGTTCCCGGTTCACGCCGACGCCGGACATGATCGTGCGGCGCACAGCGCCCCACTCGATGCCGAGCAGATGCTGCACGCGCAGCACGTCGCCGATGGTGAGGTCGGGGTTCTGGCGGCGCAGCTGCTCGGGGAGCGACTGCCAGCCGAGATAGTCTCGCCGGAGCATGTCGGGAACCTCCCGCAGCTCATGCGGGCGCGCCGGGCGGCGGAGTGGCGCCGGCAGGGCAGGGCTGACGAGCACCAGCGCCGCGACGGGCGCCCCGGCGGACCGCCTGATCTCTGCCGCCCGCAGCGCGAGGAGGCCGCCCATCCCGTGACCCACGAGCACCGGGTTCGGCGGCAGTCGGTCGATGCCGGACAGCACGTCCTGGAGGTACGTGTCGAAGGTGATGCGTTCGCCCTCTTCTGGCATCTCCGACCAGAAGTGGCCGCGGAGGTTCAGCGCGTGCCCCTCCCAGCCGCGCTGCGCGAAGTACAGCAGGTACCGCTCCCAGACCCAGGAACCCGCGGCCTCCCCGTGAATGAGGTACAGGGGCCGGCGACGCGAGCGGCGCTCGGGGAGCCAGGACTCGACGTACAGGCCGCGCTCCTCGATGACGATCTCGTCCTTGCGGACCGGGCGGAGATGGATCGGGCGCGACTCCTGCGGCTGTGCGGTGGGCTGCGCGCTCTCCGCTGTGGCGGTATGCGACACGTCGTCGTTCTCTGCCCCGTCTTCCCCGGACGGATTCGCCGCCGCGGCTGCCGGCGCGTGCGTGTCGCTCACCATTCGTGCGGGTTGAAGAGGAGCCCGGTCACGGGCTTGGGGTAGAAGTAGGTCGACTTCTGCGGCATGATCTCGCCCCCCTGGGCAATCTGCACCACTGTCTCCACGGGTGTCGGGTCGACGAGGAATGCCGCATCGCCCTGGCCCCGCTCCACGAGCTCGATCGCTTCGGCGCTGTCCTTGGTGTACTGCAGCCGCCCGCCGGCGGCAGTGGCGCCCTGGTCGAGTCCGCAGAGTCGCTCGAGTGCGATGGCGAGCACCCCGACGTCCAGCCAGCGCAGCGTCTCGGAGGCAGCGGGCAGCAGCGGTGCGAACGAGGCGCGCCGGGCGCGAAGGATTGCGCCTCGTCCCCCTGTCCAGCACCCGAAGCGCGGCAGGCCGGGGTCGGCCGCGGCACGCTCGCCCGCGCCGCCCGCCACTCCGGCGTCGGACGCGAACACGGCGCGCAACGCGGTCGCGGAGGGAACGCGCTCCACGTCGAAGAGGTCCTCCGCCGCGGACAGCAGATCCCCACCGCGCAGCCCGCCACGAACCACGCGGTGCGTCGGCAGGATCGTCAGTGGCTCCTCCACGGCCAGGAAGAGGGCGAAGATGTAGTCGAATGGCGCGGCCTCGACGCAGAGCGACCGATCGCGGTGGCGCTCGTCGTGGTAGCGCAGCGCGGTCTCGTACCGATGGTGGCCGTCCGCGATCGTCAGCGGGCCCGCCGAGGCCGCCTGCAGGAGCGCCTGTACGGCCGCGGCGTTCGCGTCGGGGACGTCCGGCAGACCTTCTTCCTCCGGAACCACCCACAGGCGGTGGCGCACGCCGTCATCGTCCACGACCTCGCTCATCGCGGAGGTCGCGCTCACCGCCCGGAGCATGCGCCGGGCCGCGCCGTCCGCATCCCGGTAGAGCAACACGACCGGGCTGAAGTTCGTGCCCGTCGCGCGCAGCAGTCTGTAGCGGTCCTCCCTGGGGGCCGAGAGCGTGCGCTCGTGAGGCAGCACGCCGCCCTCGGGGCCGAACGGCGTCAGGCGCAGGCGCGCGAAAAAGCCACGCTGCGTCCGTTCCACGGGCGACCCGGGCAGGCGGTATGTCTGTTCGTACGGGTAGACGCTCGCCCGACGATCCTTGCGCAGGGCACCGTCGCTGCGCCAGGCGACGAAGTCTCGGGCCGCGCGTCGGTAGCGCGCGTCCGGCTCGTCCCCTGGCTCGTCCAGCGGGAGGTCGAGGCGCACGACGTTGCGCGGGTGACGCTTCGCGAAGGCCGTCTGCTGCGCCGGCGAGATGACATCGTACGGGGGCGTGACCACGTCGGTCAGGTCCCCGACCACCTCGGGATCGAAGCGCAGGGCACGAAAGGGTCGGATCTCTGGCACGGGAGGCTATCCTAGCAGCCCGCGTCGGCGGCGCCGAACCGGCCGCCCATTCCGGCGTTCGCGGGCGGGGTGGCGTGCGTCTTCCCCCGGTCGAGATGCGGATGCCTGCGGCGGGCGGGGTGCGATGCCTGTGGCGGGCGGGGTGGCGTGCGTCTTCCCCCGGTCGAGATGCGGATGCCTGTCGCGGGCGGGGCGCGATGCCTGTCGCGAGCGCCCTGCGGGCGCCTCGGCCGCTCGGCGGTACCATCACCCCGTGGCGCGCCGCGATTCGTCCTCCGCAGCTGCGCAGGAGACCTGGCCCCTGATCGGGCGCGAGGCTCCCGACGTCGCATGGCGCCCCACGCCCGATCTCGCGGCGAGCGCGCGGCTGGCGCGACTCCTGCGCATCGCCGAGCAGCCCGACTTCGCCGCTCTGCAGGCGCGCGCGGCCCGGGATCCCGCGTGGTTCTGGGGCGCCGCCATCGACGAGCTCGGCCTGGCCTGGCAGCGCCGTCCCCGCGAGGTGCTGGACCTGGCCCACGGCGCGCCGTGGGCAACCTGGTGGGGCGGCGGCGCGTTCAACTACGCCCAGGCATCCCTGGAACCGCGCGCGACCGACGACCCGGACGGGGAGGCGCTCGCCTGGGAGGGGGATGACGGGGAGGTCCGCCGCCTGACG
>JBJKRK010000205.1:0-4431 GCA_046704705.1 Candidatus Limnocylindrales bacterium
TCCCAGGGGCAGTCACTTGCAGTCTCGTCCGCTGCTCCCAGCGCCGTCCCTCCCAGTCCGGTGCCGGCTGCCGGGATTGCCCGGGCGCAACCGCCATCCTCTCCTGCGGCGGACAACTCTGGCGTGGGCCAGGAGGAGCAGCGCGGCCGGGGAGCGCAGGTTCCGGCCTGGGCGCTCTGGCTGGGCGTCGCCGTCGCGGGGGCCCTCGTCTTCGTGGCCGCCAGGAGCGCGCCGGCCCGACGGCGCAGCTGAGCAGGCGGCATCGCGGGGCACCTGAACGGGCGCCGTCGAGTGGGAGGTACCCGTTGAGCGCGCGCGCCGCAACGGCCGTGAGAGTTGCGTGCGCGCGGCGATGCCCGTGAGAGTGCCGCGAGCGTCCGTGAAGGTTGTGAGCGTTCCCCGCGCGCCGCGACGCCCGTGAGGGGTCCCCGCTTCAGGCGGCGGCTCGCGGTGTTCGGCCTCCGGTGCGCCCCGTGCCGCGCGCCCTGCCGCCACCGTAGAATCCATGCGTGCCTTCCCACGCAGCTGAGGTCCGGCCGATGGAGCGCCTGATGTTGCTCGACGCGAACGGACTCATCTACCGTGCGTACTTCGCCCTGATCAACACGCCGCTGACGACGAGCAAAGGGCTGCTCGTCAACGCCGTCTTCGGTTTCTGGTCGATCGTGCTGCGGGGGTTCCAGGACGTGAAGCCGGACTACGTCATCTGCGCCTTCGACCTCTCCGGTCCCACGTTCCGACACGAGGCCTTCGCCGACTACAAGGCGACCCGGCAGAAGATGCCCGACGACCTCCGGGATCAGTTCCCCCGTGTCCGCGAGCTGGTGAGCGCGTTTCGGATCCCGGTCTACGAGCTGCAGGGCTTCGAGGCGGACGACGTCATCGGCACACTGACGCTGCAGGCCGAGGCGCGCAACCTCGAGACCACGATCGTCTCCGGGGATCTCGACATGCTGCAGCTCGTCACCGACAGGACGCGCGTGATGACGACGCGCGGCGGGGTGCAGCTCACCGTGGTGTACGACCCCGCGATGGTGCACGAACGCTACGGCCTGACCCCGGCGCAGATGATCGACTTCAAGGCGTTGAAGGGCGACACCACCGACAACGTGCCCGGCGTGCCCGGCGTGGGGGACAAGACCGCCTCGAAGCTGCTGCAGGAGTTCGGGACGCTCGATGGCGTGTACGAGCGGCTCGACGAAGTGAAGCCCGACTCGCTGCGCGGGCGACTGGAGGAGCACCGCGACCAGGTGCTCGCCTCGCGCGATCTCGTCACGATCCACCGCGATCTTCCCATCGAGCTCGACCTGGATCCGGCGCGGCTGGGCGACTACGACCGCGACACGGTCCTGCGGCTCTTCCGCGAGTACGAGTTCCGCTCGCTGGTCGACCGCCTGCCCGCGCTTCAAGGGGAGGTGCCCAGGCCTCCGGGCGCGCTGCTTCGGAGCGTCGACGCCGACGGCCGGATGGGTGCCGCGCAGGTGCCCGGACGCACGTCCCGGACCGATGATGGCGGTTCCGGCCTGCAGCTCACGCTCGACTTCGCTGCGCTGGCCCAACCCACCCACCCCTCGCCCCGCGGTGCGGTCGAGGTGACCGAGGGGGAACGCGGGGCCGTCATCGCTGGCTCGACGGGGACCGTCGCGGATCGAGAGGTCGAGGCGGTGGACCGGGCCATTCCGGTTGCTGCGGACCCGCGAGCCGCGCTGGCCGCGGTGCTGCAGGACGCTGGCAGGATCGACCGCCTGGGGGAGGGCGACGACCCGGCCACCTGGCTCGCCGCTCAGTCCGAGCTCGCGGTGTCGCTGCTCCTCGACGATCCACGTCCGCGCTGGGGCGTCCCGCTCGGGCTGGCGGTCGCCGGTGCCGACGGGCGTGTCCTGGCGGCCGACGCGGAACAGGCCCCGCGATTGCTCCGGTCCCTGATCGAAGCCGGGCGCCCGCTCGTCGGCCACGAGGTGAAGCGGCTGCTGGTCACGCACCTGGCTGCCATCGACCCGAGCGCCGAACGGAACCCGGCCGACATCCCGCTTCCGCGGGTGGCGCTGGATACCCAGGTCGCCGCGTACATCCTGAACGCCACGCTGCGCAGCCAGACGCTCGGCGAGATCGTGGGGGACCGGCTCGGCCTGGAGCTCCCCCGGACGGGCGAGATCGCGCCCGTCGAACAGGCGGGGGTCGAGGCGCTCGCGGTCGCCGCGGTGCGCGACCAGCTCCAGTCGGCGTTGCGCGAGGCATCGCTCGACCGGCTCTGCGAGGAGATCGAGCTGCCGCTCATCCCGGTTCTCGCCGGCATGGAGGCGACAGGCGTGGCGATCGACCGCCCCGCCCTTGCGGAGCTGAGCGACACGTTCGCCGCGGAGATCGGCCGGCTCGAGCAGGAGATCTACACCGACGTCGGCCACGAGTTCACCCTGGGAAGCCCGAAGCAGCTGGAGCAGGTCCTCTTCTATGAGCTGAACCTCCCCAAGGGGAAACGCACGAAAACCGGGTACTCGACCGACGCGAGCGTCCTCGAGGACCTCCGACCGGCGCATCCGATGGTGGGCAAGCTGCTCGACTGGCGGGCGTACACGAAGCTCAAGAGCACGTACGTCGACGCGCTGCCGGCGCTGATCAACCCGCACACGGGTCGGCTGCACACCACGTTCCACCAGGCCGTCGCCGCCACGGGCCGGCTGAGCTCCTCCGACCCGAACCTGCAGAACATCCCGATCCGCACCGAGCTCGGGCGGCGCATCCGGCGGGCGATCGTGGCCGGCGATCCGTCCCGCACGCTCCTGGCGGCCGACTACAGTCAGATCGAGCTGCGCATCCTGGCCCACGTGTCGGGCGACGAGCACCTGAAAGAGGCGTTCGCGCGGGGCGCCGACATCCATCGCGAGACCGCCGCGCGGGTGCTGCACAAGGATCCCGCCGACATCACGCCTGCCGAACGCTCGATGGCCAAGATGGTGAACTTCGGGATCGCCTACGGGATGAGCGATTTCGGCCTCTCGACCCGGGCGAACATCCCTCGCGCCGAGGCCCAGGCGTTCATCAACACCTACTTCGCGACGTACAGCGGCATCAGCTACTACATGCTGCACATCAAAGACCTGGCCCGGACGCAGGGCTACGTCTCCACCCTCCTCGGGCGGCGCCGGTTCATCCCGGAGCTGCAGGAGCGCAACCCGAACCTGCGCGCGGCCGGTGAGCGGATGGCGATCAACATGCCGATCCAGGGGACGGCCGCCGACGTGATCAAGCTCGCGATGATCCGGCTGGCGCAGCGCCTGGGCGAGGCAGGCGTGCACGCACGAATGCTCCTGCAGGTCCACGACGAGCTCCTGCTCGACCTGCCCCGTGGCGAGGTCTCCCGCCTGGCCCCGGTGGTGCGAGAGACGATGGAAGGCGCCCTGCCGCTCGACGTGCCGCTCACCGTCGACATGAAGTCCGCCGACGACTGGGAGTCGATGACCCAGCTGCCCGATGCCTGAGCTGCCCGGTGCCTGAGCTGCCCGAGGTCGAGACGATCGCACGCGACCTGCGGCCGCTGATCGCAGGGGCGACGCTGGGGACGGTGTGGACGGACTGGCCACGCGTGATCGCATACCCGGCACTCGACGAGTTCTCCCGCGCGCTGCGCGGCCGCGTCGTCGAGGGCGTGGGCAGGCGTGCGAAGTGGCTCCTCGTGGAGCTGTCAGGCGGGGCTGTGCTCGCGATCCAGGTCAAGATGACCGGGCAGATCTTCGTGGTGCCGGCGGGGTCGCCCCGCGATGCGCACGTGCATCTCGCGATTGGCCTGGACGACGGACGCGAGCTGCGCCTCCGCGACATCCGCAAGTTCGCCCGGGCCGGCCTGTACCGCCGCGACGCGTCGGGCACGGTCGTGGGTCGCGAGGAGGGCAGTGACCTGTTCGGCGGGCACGGGCCTGAGCCACTCGATGCCGAGTTCACGCTGCGCCGCTTCCGCGCGCGGCTGCGCGCGCGGCGCGGCCGCCTGAAGCCGCTGCTGCTGGACCAGTCGTTCCTGGCCGGGATCGGCAACATCTACGCGGACGAGGCGCTGTGGCTGGCGCGGCTCCATCCCTTGCGCTCGGTGAGCTCCCTTCGGCCGCCCGCCGAGCGGCGGCTGTACCGCGCCATCCGGGAGGTGCTGCAGGAGGCGATCGAGCGCCGCGGCAGCTCGGTCGACGACTACACCGCGCCCGAGGGCGACGGCACGATGCAGGAGCACCTCGCGGTGTATCAGCGGACCGGAGAGCCGTGCCTGCGCTGCGGGCGCTCCGTTCGCCGCATCGTCGTCGGGCAGCGCGGCACGCACTTCTGTCCCTGGTGCCAGCGGTTGCCGGCCGCGGAGCGGGCCGCCGTGACGCGGCTCCTCGCCGCTCCCGCGGCGGGTCCGAGTCGCCGCATCGCTGCAACGGCGGTGACCGCGGAGGGTGAGCG
>JBJKRK010000206.1:0-18587 GCA_046704705.1 Candidatus Limnocylindrales bacterium
GCAGCGCGCGGTGCGCCGCTTCATGCCGGGCGAGGAGCCCGACGCGGCGCTCGACGCGGCGGCGGCGTTCCGGGCCGAGGGGATCGGCAGCCTCTTCACCCGCCTGGGGGAGAACGTCGAGCGCGCCGCGGAGGCAGAGGCGGTGTGCCGCCACTACCTCGGGCTCCTCGACGAGATCGCCCGCCGCGGGACGCGGAGCGAGCTCTCCGTGAAGCTCACGCAGCTGGGCTTCGACCTCGATGCGGAGGCCACCGCCACGCACCTGCGCCGCCTCGCCGCGCGGGCCGCGGCAGAGGACGGCGTGGTGTGGATCGACATGGAGGGGAGCGCATACACCGAGCGCACCATCGCGCTGTACGAGCGCTGCAAGGCCGACGGGGTGGCGAACCTCGGGCTGTGCCTCCAGGCGTACCTGCGGCGCACCCCCGCCGACATCGCGCGCCTGCTCCCCCTGGCACCCGCGATCCGCCTCGTGAAGGGGGCGTACGACGAGCCGGCGTCGCTGGCCTACCAGGGGCGGCGCGCGGTCGACGCCGCGTACGCCGCCTGTGCGCTCGCCCTCCTCGCGGCGAAGGCGCAGGGGCGGGCGGTGCGCATCGCCCTGGGCACGCACGACGTCGCGCTCGTCGAGCAGCTCGCCGGCCACGCGCAGGCGCTCGGCCTGCCCCGCGACGCCTTCGAGGTGCAGATGCTCTACGGCATCCGCGTCGAGGGGCTGCGCCGGCTCGCCCGCGCCGGCTATCCCGTGCGCAGCCTCATCGCGTACGGCTCCGCCTGGTATGCCTGGTACATGCGCCGGCTCGCCGAGCGGCCCGCCAACGTGCTCCTCGCGCTGCGCCAGCTGGTGGGCTGACGGCGGTCGAGGCGGCTAGGAGCGAACCCAGGCCGGCTCCCGGACGATATCTTCGGCGAGGTCGGCGTAGCGAACCTCGGCCGCTCGCTCCCAGGCAGCGCGGTCGACTCGCACGCTGAAGCGATGGCTTCCGGCGTGGAAGCTGATCTCCGGGTCCTCGCGCACCGCGTAGTCGGCGACCACCGGCATCCCGAACAGCGCACCGACGGGCGGCATGGTGCCCACAGCGCAGCCCGGGGCGATCTCGAGCAGCTCCTCCTCGGTGAGGAGGCGGACGTGCCCGGCATCGAGGACCCGACGGGCCTTGACCAGGTCGAGATGGTCGGTCGCGTCCAGCACGACGAGGACCCTGCGGCCGTCGGCGGTGAGCACTCCGAGCGTCTTCGCGAACGTGCGGGGATCGACGCCCTCGGCGCGCGCGGTCTCGCGGGCGGTGAACGCGAGCGGGTGCTCGTGTAGCTCATGGTCGATGTGATGGGTGTGCAGCCAGTCCAGCAATCCAGCGTGCGGTGCGCTGGCCTCGATCGCGACGTCCATCAGGCACTCCCTTCCGTACCAGACGCCGGCAGCCGCCCCTTGCCGCCGCGTGCCGGCGACACGCCCAGCATGGAGACCCGGCGCCGTCGCGCAAGTGCCGGACGCCCCATCCGCTGATCTCCAGAACCACGACCACGCTCCGGCGTGCGGACGACGCCGTCCGTATCCTGTGTCCGCACCTCGCGCTGCGTGGAAGATCGGGAGGCAGAGATGCAGATTGGCGTGATCGTTCCCCAGGGATGGACCGGGGAGTACGACGGCTGGGAACCGGCCCGCGCCTGGCGGCGCACCGTCGCGGTCGCCCGCCAGGCTGAGGCGCTCGGCTTCGAGTCGATCTGGCTGTTCGACCACTTCCACACCGTGCCGGAGCCGACGGACGAGCTCACCTTCGAGTCCTTCACGTCGCTGTCGGCGCTCGCGGCTGTCACGACGCGGGTTCGCCTGGGCCATATCGTCGTGTGCGCGGGCTTCCGCAACCCGGCCCTGACAGCGAAGATGATCTCGACGCTGGACGTGATCAGCGGGGGACGCGCCGAGCTGGGCATCGGCGCAGGCTGGAAGGAGGAGGAGTGGCGCGCCTATGGCTACGGGTTCCCGTCGACCTCGGAGCGCCTGGCCGCACTCGGCGACCAGCTCGAGGTGATCACCCGGATGCTCGCCCCCGGGCGCGCGACCTACGCCGGCCCCTACGCGAGCGTCGAGGGCGCGATCAACCTGCCCCGCGGGCTGCAGCAGCCCCGCATCCCGATCATGGTCGGCGGCAACGGGCCGAACGTGACGTGGCGCCTCGCGGCGCGCTACGCGGATGAACTGAACCTTGACGGCATGAAGCCCCGGGAAGTGGCCGAGGCGCTCCCGGTGATCCGCGCTCGCTGCGAGGAGATCGGCCGGGATCCGGCCGGCCTCTCGGTGTCGGTCCACATGTGGTGGGGGCGTGGCGAGCGCGCCGGGTCGTACCGGACCGAGAGCCTGGCCGCGTATCGGGAGCTCGGCGTCCGACGGGTGATGCTCCTGCTGCAGCGCTCGGCGACACAGGACGAGGCCCTGGAATCCCTCGCCAGAGACGCCACGGACGCGGGCGTCGCGCTTGCCGGCGGCGACTGACCCTCTCGCCAGGCGGCACGGGCGCTCGTGGGGTACAACGAGCCGTGCCCCGCCAGCGCTCCGCCTGACTCGCGCGGCTGCGGCGAGTCGGCTACCGCCCCGCCTCGACAGGCGAGTCGGCTACCGCCCAGCCTCGACGTCCATACCCCGCTCGGCAAGGCTCCTGCGGATGCCTTCGAGCCCCTCGGGCGGCGCCGCCGAGGCGTCGCTGTCGTGCTCTTCGAAGGGGATGGCGAGGTCTGCCAGCACGCCCCGCGTGGATCCCGCGTTGGAGGTCGTGAGCATCAGGGCCCCCTGCGTGTCCTCCGCGACGCCGACGATGCCCGTGATGTTCACGCCGGCGTCCGAGAGCGCCGCGGCCAACCGGGCAAGCGAGCCCGGCCGGTCCGCCAGCTGCACGGTGAACCAGATCGCCATCAGCACTCCTTCGGCTTGCCCCTGCCCGGACAGGATACGCTGCCGGACTCTGCGCCGGCGATCCCACGCCGCGGTCCGCCTGCGCGTGGACTGTGACACCATGATGGCGACACAGTCCCGAGTGACCGGCCGTGCCCGCGGCCGGGAAAGGAGTGAGACATGCCTGCAGTCCGTCGCGCCGATGTCGTCTGGGAGGGAGACCTCGCCTCCGGGAGCGGCACAGTGAGCGCCTCCAGCAGCGGTGCCTTCCACGATCTCCCGGTCACCTGGGCGGCCCGAACCGAGAACCCTGACGGCAAGACGAGCCCCGAGGAACTCGTTGCCGCGGCGCACGCCGCCTGCTACTCGATGGCGTTCTCGGCCGGCCTGGGCCGTGCCGGCCACGCCCCGACGAAACTCGATGTGAGCGCCGAGGTGACGTTCGACCGGGTGGACGGCGGCTGGCGCGTGAAGTCGAGCCATCTGGTCGTGCGCGGCCACGTTCCGGGGATGGACGCCGACGCGTTTCGCCAGGCCGCCGAGGCGGCGAAAGACGGGTGCCCGATCTCGCAGGCGCTGAAGGGGAACGTCGAGCTGAGCGTGGACGCCACGCTGGTCGCCTGAAGGACGCGCACGGCGACGCGACTGCGGGCACCCCGATGCGCGTGGCGACGTGGAACGTCAACTCCCTGCACGCCAGGCTCGAGCGGGTCCTGGGCTGGCTCGAGCAGGCGCAGCCTGACGTCCTCCTGCTGCAGGAGACGAAGCTCGCCGACGGGGCAGCCCCGCAGCTCGCGTTCCGTGCGGCAGGCTACAGCCTGGCGCACCACGGCGAAGGACGCTGGAACGGCGTCGCCATCGCCAGCCGCGTGGGGCTGGACGATGTGCAGGCGGGCCTGGGCGCGAGCGGACCCGATGCTGCGGGCGCCCGCATGATCGCGGCCCGCTGCGGCGACACGCGCGTGGTGAGTGTCTACGCGCCGAACGGCCGCTCCGTGGGCAGCGAGTTCTACGTCGCGAAACTGGAGTGGTTCGAACGCCTGCGCGGCTGGTTGGACGCGCACGTCGATCCAGGTGACGCCTTCGTGCTCGGGGGCGACCTGAACGTCGCCCCCGACGACATCGACGTCTGGGACCCCGCGGCCTTCGTGGGTGCGACGCACGTCACGGAAGCCGAGCGCACCGCGTTCCAGCGGCTGCTCGACTGGGGCCTCGTGGACATCTACCGGCAGCACCACCCGGAGCCGGGGCGGTACACCTGGTGGGACTACCGTGCCGGCGCGTTCCACAAGGGACAGGGGATGCGCATCGATCACCTGCTCGTCAGTCGGCAGGTCGCGGGGCGCAGCCGAGCCGCGGAAATCGACCGGAATGCGCGGAAGGGGCCGCTGCCGTCTGACCATGCGCCGATGTGGGTCGACATCGCGGCCGCGTAGCCGGACGACATCGCCGCGCGCAGCCGTGCAGCGCGTCGACATCGCTGCCGTGCAGCCGGACGACATCGCGGCCGCACAGCGCGTCGACATCGCGGCACACAGCCGGACGGCCTGCCGCTGAAGCCTCGCCCGGTTCAAGAAGGCGGCGCGCGCCGGGGTCACGCCGGGGTCATGCGCCGGGGACCGGGATATGGCCGGCGGGGCGCGGGAAGCCCCGCCGGCCGAGTGACATGCGCTCAGGTCGACGCGAGCAGGCGATCGCCCGCTTCGGTCCGCCGGAAGAGTCCGCCCTGATCGACGACAAGTCCCGCCCCGCCCGCCTCTCCCAGGAGCGAGCGCACCCGATAGAGCGGCAGCCCGGTCCCGAGCGCAAGCGCCTCTGCCGAGACCCCTTCCGGAGCCGACGCGGGCGGCAGGGCATCGAGCAGGCTGCGGCATGCCGGGCTCAGGCTGCCGTCGGGCTCAGGGCAGGACATGGGCATGTCGATTACGGGCCATCGTGCGGCGCAGGCTATCGAGAGGCGCGCCTCGGGGGACATGGCCATCTGCCCTGTTGGCCCGGGCACTCTGGCATGCGGCTGGCCGGCAGCGCCGAGCCGGCAGCGCCGAGCCGCCAGCGCCGAGCCGCCAGCGACCACGCCGACAGGGGCGCTCGACCGGCGCGCGGCATCCGGCCGCCACCCGACGGAGCGAAGGACGGTTCGGCGAGCCTGCACTACCATGCATGCAACCCCCGGCCCGGTCGGCACCGTCGACGCGAGCCTGCACCGCCGCACACACCCTGGAGGCGCGCATGGATGCGCTTTCTCCCTGGCACCTGATCCTCCTCCTCATCGTCGCGCTGCTCGTCCTCGGGCCGGGCAAGCTTCCCGAGGCGGGATCCGCGCTGGGCAAAGCCGTGAAGGAGTTCCGCAACGCACTGGAAGGCCGCCAGGCGCCCGACGCACCGGGCGCCGGATCCCCCGCGACGGCCGTGCCTCCGGAGCCGCCCGCACCCCCGACAACCGGATCGTCAGGCGCACACGACGGGACACGGCTCCAGCCCTGAAGAGCGGCCGGGCGGGAGCTGCCGGGCCTCTCGGCAACGTCCTCCGGCCGCAGGCGGGCCTCTCGGCAACGTCCTCCGACCGCCGGTGGGCGAACCCCGGTCGGTTGGACCCAAACGGCCCCCGTCTTGACTCGTTTCCGCCGTTGCCCGGCGCCCGGCTGACGTCCACGATGAACGCGCGAACTGACCGAGTGGAGGATCAGCCATGGTCTCGCTCGCCACCGCGCCCGGATCGGGCGTCGGGTCACCTGTCACGTTGGTCTGGATCGACGCTCGCCAGGCCGTGATCGCCCACTGGGTGCGGGACACCGTCGAGATCGAGCGGATCCCCGGCGATCTTCCGCCGCGGGACCGAAGCGTGGGACGGATGCGCCACAACCCGCTGATCCGGCAGGGCGGAGGCCAGCCGCAGACCCGACTCGACCACCGCCGCCAGGAGGCCGAGCACGCCTATCTGGACGCCGTCCTCTCTCGCGTCCCGACAGGCGGCGCGGTCGAGGTCATCGGGCCCGGTCCCATCCGGCACCACCTGGTGCGACGGCTGCGAGACAGGCCACACGCGGGCACGGCCGGCGAGGTACGCACGAGGCCGGCCGACCAGATGACGGAGGCGCAGATCGCCGCCCGGCTGCGCGAACTGGCGGGCCACCCGCCGGCGCGTCAGTCAGTTGCGCGCTGAGGGACCGTCGCGCCGGCCCGGATCGTCGCGAGCTCTCCCGCGACGAGGCCCACCGCGAAGTAGACCCAGCCGCGTGCCGGCGCCCAGCCCGCCGCCGCAGCCGCGAGCGACGCGAAGGAGCGCGCTCCACCCCCGGTTCGCGTGAGATCCGGGCCGAGGGTGCGTTCCACGGCGCGCGCGATGCCGGCGTCGCCGCCGGGGAAAACCTCCAGCCGGCCGAAGCCGCGGAGCAGCACGTTGTCCGCGGTCCAGGGCCCGATCCCGGGAATGGCCAGCAACCGCTCGCGCACGACGGCGGTGGGAAGGCGCTCGAGCGCGAGTGGATCCAGCCCTCGCGAGCGAACGAGTTCCGCCATTCCACGCAGCGCGGCGCTCTTGGCCCGGCTCAGGCCCAGGGCGCGAAGTTCGGGCTCACGCAGTCCCGCGAGGGCGTCCGGAGTGGGCAGCGCGAGCAGCGCGGGGCCGTCCCCCACGGACCGGACGGCGCCGGCCAGCTCGGCGAGCCGGGCCGCCTGCTCCAGCCCCACGTCGAGCGAGAGTTGCTGGCAGCAGATCGCGATGACCAGCGCATCCCACACGGAGGTTGTCCGCGGCGGACGCAGCCCGGCCAGGCGCGGCCAGACAGGCGCGAGGGCCGCCCAGAGCCGGGGGTCGGAGCGTGCCGTCGCATCCAGGGCGCTCGCGGACACATCCAGTCCGTAGCGCCTGCGCACGATCGCGGCCGCGCCTTCCACCGCACTGTCCGCCACGAGGTTCGCCTGGCCGATGCGCCACTCGACTCCTGGACGCCCGTCATCCGGGGCACGCACCTCGAGCGCCGCGATGTCCTCGTGGTCTCGCCCGCCGCCCACAGGCAGACGCGCGAGCTGGCGAACGCTCTCACCATCCAGCCGGTCGATCCGGTTCCGCGGGCGCCGCCGCAACGCGGCCGCCGTCAGCTCGAAATCGAAGGGTGCCAGCGTGGGGAGGTAGCTCCAGGCGGTCCAGCGCAAGGTCAGGTCAACGCTGCCGGGCAACGCGCGCCACGGCACCCATCACGTCGTGGCGAGGCAACGCGGCGCTCAGTCGGTCGCGGCGGCCACGAGGCCAGCCAACGCCGGCGGCAATCGTGACACGGACGATTCGGGCGTGCCACCCAGGGAGAGGAGCAGCGTCAGACGCGGCTGCGCGGCTTTGATCTCGAGCAGCACCACATTGCCTGCCTGCGCCGCCAGCGGCAGCAACCGCTGCATCAGCTGCCTGCCCGTCTCGTCGTATGACGCGATGCGCAGCCCTCCTTGACCCACCTCGCTCACCTGACCTCCCGCGGCCACCGCTGCCTGCCACGCAGCGCGGCCAAGACGGTGCCGAGGATCGAAGACGAGCCCGGCGCCCCTGGGAGGTGCGTCGAGGTCGGCTTTCAGGTTCAGCAGGTCGCCGCGTCCCCGAATCGTCCACAACGCCCAGACGAGGAGCGCCTCACGGGGCGCGAGGAGCACGCTGGCGACGAGCTGGCTCACGCCGCGAACAGGCCGGTCGAGCTCGATCCGGAAGGCGTTGCGGCCAAGCCAGCGGATCCTCGCCGTCCCCCTGCCCGAGAACCTTTCGCGCAGCGCTCGGGCGAAGGCCGCACCCCGCCGTCGGTTCAGCATGCCTCCCGCGAAGTAGCTGATCACCAGCAGGATCGCGATGGCGATGACGATCAGCGTCGGAAGATCCATCGCCAACTCAGGCCGGGGGCAGCCCCTGGCGTGCCCCCGGAGAGGTCGGCGCCAGGGCCTTGTCAATTGCGATCATGCGCATAGCATTATGATGTAGGTTCACGATGCGGGACCAGGCGGTCCAGCAGTCGGGCCCCGGGCCCCGCGCGCAAACGAAGGAGGTGCAGCGGGCAGTCTTCGGTCCCAGCTGAGCGACCAGCTCGCCCACCCGGGTGCACCCCGGGTCCCGCGGGGCTGGTGTCCACGACCTCGTGACCTCCGGGCCCGCGCGCCGAGCGGCCCGATCCGGCCGGTAGGCGGGTACGTGACCCTTGAGCTGCGCAGTCCCGGAGCTCCAGTGGAAGGGAGTCACGTTTGGACACGCCTGCGCTCTTCGTGATCCTGGCACTCATCGCGTACGGGATCGCCTACTTCTGGTACTCGCGCTGGTACGACCGCACCGTCTGGGCGCCGGATGAGTCGCGCACGACCCCGGCGCACATGTTGATGGATGGCGTCGAGTACTTCCCTGTCAGCCGGTACGTGCTGTGGGGCTACCAGTTCAAGTCCGTCGCCGCGCTGGGTCCGATCCTGGGCCCGTTCATCGCGGTGCAGTACGGGTGGCTGCCGGCCCTGATCTGGATCATCGTCGGCAACTTCTTCATCGGCTGGCTGCAGGACTACAGCTCGATCATGGTCAGCATCCGCAACGAGGGACGCTCGTTCGGGCCGATCACCTACGACTTCATGGGGTCGTCCGGACGCACGACCCTCCTCTGGTTCGTGATCCTCTACCTGCTGATCATCTCGGCGACCTTCATCTTCTTCATCGCGACGTTCTTCAACATCTTCCCCGGCGTCTTCTGGGCGACGATGGGCGTCCTGATCACCGGGGTGATCGTCGGCCGGCTGCTGTACCGGCTGCGCTGGAACGTCGGCCTCGTCACGCTGCTCGCCCTCGTGGGCGTGGCGCTCTCCGTGGTGCTCGCGACGAACGTCGATGTGCTGCACATCTCCAAGGGATTCCTGGGCAGCAACACCATCCTCTTCTGGGCGATCGTGACGGCCGTGATCCTCTACCTGGGATCCGTGCTGCCGCTTCCGACCTTCATCCAGCCCATCAACTACGTGTCGTTCTTCCCGGCGATCGTCGCGATCATCCTGATCTTGATCAGTGCCGTGATCACGCCGTTCACCAACATCCCCCTGCAGCAGGCGGCGTTCAAGACCGCCTACCCGAGCCTGAACGTGGGCCCGATCTGGCCGATCCTCTTCGTGGCGATCGCCTGCGGCGCGATCAGCGGCTGGCACTCGCTGGTCGGCAGCAGCTCCACCTCGAAGCAGCTCGACGTCGAGACGGACGCCCGCCCGGTTGGCGGCGGGGCGATGCTCACCGAGGGCCTCCTGGCGCTCGCGTCGCTCGCCGCGTACATGGTGCTGAGCTCCAAAGACACCGCACTCGGGTCGGTCGGCGCGTGGGTCCAGGGCGCCACGGTCCTCGTGAACCCCTGGCTTGGCGGCCTGGGAACAGCCCTGCTGGCCACCTTCTTCGGGCTCGTCCTGGTGATCTACGCCCTGACGGTGCAGGCCCTCGTCACGCGCTTCTGGCGCCTCGTCTCGGCCGAGCTGGCCGGTGACGGACAGCTCCAGATCCTGGGCCAGAAGCACGTGGCCACCATCGTGGGCCTGGTCATCCCGATCGCGTTCGCGATCAACGGCAGCTGGTGGAACCTCTGGCTGTACTTCGGCGCCTCGAACCAGCTCCTGGCGGGGCTCGCCCTCATGCTGGTGAGCATCCACCTGGCGCGGACGAAGCGCGACACGCGCCCGAGCGTCATCCCGGCGACCTTCATGATCATCACCACGCTCAGTGCGCTCGTCTGGGAGATCTGGGTCTTCGTGCACGCCGTGATCAGCGGGGCGCCGCTGGTCTCGGCCGGCACCACGTTCGCGCAGCCGGGCTTCAAGAGCGTCGCCCTCGCGTTCAACGGGATCTTCGTCCTCTTCGGCCTGCTGCTGCTGTACTTCGGCCTGCGCATGGCCTACGCCAGCTACGGCGCGTACTTCCGGTTCCGGCGTGGCGAGGCGCCTCCCGCAGCCGAGCCGCAGGCACGTCCGGCCGCCGGCGGCATCGGACGGAAGTGAGGTGGCGCCGGCACAGAGCTGAATGGAGCACCGGGCATCCGCCCGACTCAGCACAACCCGGTCGACCGGCCCACGCCGGGCCGGTCGCCCCATGAGGAGTTGCTCGTGACCGAGGACCAGAAGAAGAAGGTCGGCTTCGGCGGCATGCTGAAGGGCGTCATGTACGGCATGGCCTCCCACGGCAACGTGACCGCCGCGCTGCGGACGCGGATGTACATGGAACACCTCTTCATGTTCATCACGCTCGGCGACATGCTCGGCATTCCCGTGCTGCCGCCCTACTACTCGCTGCGCCTGCTGCCCTACGCCGTGCCGAACGTGAAGTCCTGGAAGCAGCGTGTGTTCCGCGAACGTGACTTCACCGACGCGCTGTACTGATCCCGGCCTCCGACGCCGCGTTGGCGGCGCACCGGCGCGTCCCGGCCGCCTGAGCAGCCCTGAAAGGAAGGGATCGTGCTTGGACTGAACCGCTACTTCGCGTCGCGAGGAGCGCCGCCCGAAATCGTGATCTTCGCGGGCAAAGGCGGCCTGGGGAAGACGACCTCCTCGGCGGCGCTCGCCTGGCACATGAGTCAGGTGGAGGGCCGACGCACGCTGTGCTTCTCCACCGACCCGCAGGCGTCGCTCTCCGACATCTTCGAGTCCGACATCTTCGGACGCGGGGTGATCGAGCTGCGGCCGAACCTCCACGTCGTGGAGATCGACGCCGACCGGCGCGTGCGCGACTACCAGAACGAGGTGCGCGAGAAGATCAAGTCGATGTACGGCCTCGACGCCGTTCCCGAGGAGATCGACGAGTACATCGAGTCGACGTCGGCCGAGCCGGCAATGTACGAGTCGGCCACGTACGACGCGATGGCCGAGCTCGTCGCGGCGCGCGAGTACGACCTCTTCATCTTCGACATGCCGCCCTTCGGCCACGGCGTGCGCATGGTCGCCATGGCCGACATCCTGACGAAGTGGGTGGAGAAGATCACCGAGGCGCGCGAGAAGGTCGCCGAGTACGAAGCGGTCGCGGCGACGCTGCGTGGCGGGGGCAAGGAGGCCACCGAGGACGCCGTCCTCCGCGAGCTCATGGACATCAAGCGCCAGGTCACCACGTTCACCGACCTCATCACCGACCGCCGGCGCACCGCGTTCTTCATGGTGTTGATCCCGGAGCAGATGGCGATCGTCGATACGGAACGCGCGTTGCGCATGTTCGCCGACCTCCACATCGAGATGAGCGGGTTGATCGTGAACCAGGTCTACCCCGCGGATCTGCTGCGCGATCCGGGCCTCCCCGAGTTCCTCCGCAACCGCATCACGATGCAGCAGGGCAACCTGGCCGAGATCAACCGGAAGTTCGGGCAGCGGGTCGTGGGCGCCATGCCGATGTTCCCCCGGGAGCCGAAGGGCCTCGAGATGATCCAGCAGGCGGCGCAGGTGCTCTTGGAGCCGCCGGATGCCGTGCAGCGGATCTTCGAGCAGCCCGCGGGGGCGGCCCGATGAGCGACGACCTGCAGGCGTTCTTCACGCAGCATCCGCACCTGCGCTTCGTGTTCACGGGAGGCAAGGGGGGCGTCGGCAAGACCGTCGCGGCAGCCGCAATCGCGACGCTCACCGCACGTGCCGACCGCCGGACGCTCCTGGCCTCGCTCAACCCGGTCCATTCGCTGGCCAGTCTGTTCGGGCAGCGCGCCCTTGCGTCGGGACGCATCGAGCACGTCGAGGGCGTCCCGAACCTGGACGCGATCGAGGTCGAGGCGGACGAGATCGTGGAGCGCTACCGAACCAACATCGGCGGCCGCGTGCGCGAGTTTCTCAAGTGGGCCGACATCCCCGTCGACGCGAAGCCTTTCGTGGACATCGCCGTGACCAACCCCGCGTTCGAGGAGTCGGCGATGTTCGACAAGATGATGGACGTCATGCTGACCGAGGGGCGCGAGTACGACCGGATCGTGTTCGACACGGCGGCCGTGGCCAACGCCGTGCGCCTGATCGGTCTCTCGAAGATCTACGGCCTCTGGCTGCAGCGGATGATCGACTCGCGCAAGGAAGCGCTGGGCATGCGCGTGCAGCTCGCCTTTCGCAAGGAGAAGGTCATGCAGGAGGTCGCCAGGGATCCCCTGATGGCCGATCTGCTCGACATGAACGAGCGCTTCACGCAGGTGAAGGGGCTGCTCACCGACCCCGAACAGACGGCGTTCTTCTTCGTCACCCTCCCGCTCAGCCTGCCGATCAGCGTGGTGAAGCGGTTCATCTCGATGGTGCAGGCGTACGACATCCCGATGGGCGGTGTCATCGTGAACCAGGTGCTCCAGGAAGAGCTGCTGCGGTCCTCGGCGGGCAGCGGAGCAGCCGATGGCCCGGCGCAGGCGGCCGACTACGTGCGCAACCGGTACGAGGAGCAGCTCGGCTACATGGATCAGATCCGCGCCGACCTGGGGCCGCACGTGCGGGCCTTCATCCCGCAGTACCCGGACGAGGTGAACTCGGTGGCCGCGGTCGACCGCGTCTCGGCCGATCTGCGGGCGTTCGTGCCGGACGCGTGGACCGGCGCTCCGGCGGGCGCCGGCTGAGGCGGTCGGGATATGAGCGCGCAGCTGGTGCTGGCGGCCACGAACCTGGTCATGGGGCCCGCGAACTTCGGCAGCCTGGAACTGCCGGAGCGCTGGACGCTCATCAGCGGGGTGTCCCCGCCGGAGGTCGACAGGAGTCGCGCCTGGGGAGGCGTGCATTGGGTGGTACACGGCCGGGCCGACTGGGTGCTGCGCCGCGTCGAGCCAAGGCTGAACGTCGAGCTGCTGGTCCGCGTGTCTCCGCGGCGGGCCGATGGCGGCATCCCCGCGCCTCCCCGCGGAGTGCCCGGGGATGCGCAGACGATCGAGGTGAACGGACATGGCGCGCGCTTCTGGCGCGGAGGCGGCCTGCGGGGATTGCTGCCGCGGCGCACGGTGAGCTGGCTGCGTGGCTGGATCCCCTGCACGCACACCGGCCGCGACCTGCAGGTGGAGATCGTCGGCGCGTGCGAACCGGGCGATCTCGACGAGCTCGCCGTGCTGGTCGAGCACCTGCGCTGTCATTGAGTGAAGGGGGTGCTTGAGATGGCCGTCCCACCGTCTCGACCGATCCGCCTGGAGCTGGTCGGCCTCTTTCCCGAGCTGTTCAGCATGTGCGTCAGCTGCTGCAGCACCGATGAGTTCGGTCGCTGCGGCGTCTCGCTCGACGACGACCAGCTGCGCGACTACCCACCCGACCTCCTGGAGGCCCACAGCCAGGCCGCGGAACTCTTCACCGAGCTGCTGGCCGAGTACCACGGGCGCGTCGCCGTGGTCGTCACCGGCCTCATGTCGCCGCGCGGCGTGTACCTGGCGCTGCGACACCGGCTGCCCACCGGCGTGTCGCTGTTTCTCGAAGGAGAGCGGCTCTCCGTGGGCCTGCGTGACCGCTCGGGCATCCGCCGCGCCGTCGCGCGCGCGCTCGCCCGGCAGGGAAGCGCCGGTGCGGCGGCCTGACCGGCCCGGCGACCGGGACTCCGCCTCGTCCGCCGTCGGACCTCCCGGCGTCCGCGTCGGCGGGCTTCGGGCCCGGCTGCGACGCGCCCTGGCGATCGCGCGCGAGATGGTCTGGGGGCTGGCGGTCTTCGACATGTACCACGAAGTGAAGAGCGAAGCCCAGCGCCACCAGGATGCGTTCGACCTGCTGATCCTGGGCGAGATGATCGGCATCCCCCTGATGAACACGACGGTCGGGTTGCGGCTCCTGCCGTATGCGGTGGGGAGCCTGCAGCGCTTCAAGGTGCGCTACCTGCGCGAGCCCGAGGTCCTGGAGCGGGCGCCGCACATCCACTGACGTGCCGGCCCGCCGAGCCGGCCACGTCAGCGCGCCGCAGCGGGGTCGTGTAGTCTTGCACGGCTCGCATGACCTTCCGTCCACCGGATGAGCGCTCCGGTCCCCCAGATAGTCCACGCTTCCCGTCCGCGCTCACTTCCGACGGGGCGAATCCGGGGGCGGAGCCCGGCTGGACCCCGCCCGGCGCAGCGCCGCAGCTTCCGCAGGCACAGGGCATGGCCGGGGACTCCGGCCCAGCGCCCCTCGCGTACGGCGGAGGCGCTGGCGCCCCGTCGCCGCGCCGCGGCTCCTCGCTTCGCCAGCTCGCGTCGGGGATCCTCCTCGTCGCATTGCTCGCGTTCGCCTTCGGGGCGGGCGCCATGGCCGACCGCCAGGGCCTGCTGCCGGGAAGCCAGGTCCCCCCACCTCCGAGCGCCGACGGGAAGATCTCGCTGCTCTACCAGGCATGGGACCTCGTCGAGCAGCACTACGTCGACCGAAGCGTGGTGACGCCGACGAACCTGACGTACGGTGCGATCCGGGGGATGCTCGCCGCACTCGGGGACACCGGGCACACCGATTTCCTCACGCCGCAACAGGCGGCGGCGCTGTCGACCGAGCTGTCCGGCCAGTTCGCCGGCATCGGAGTCGAGCTCACCCTCGTCGGCAACCGCTTCACGGTCCAGAGCGTGTTCGACGGGAGCCCTGCGCAGAAAGCGGGCCTGCGGGCGGGAGACGAGATCCTGCAGGTCGACGGCAAGAACGTGACGAGCGAGTCGCTCGATGAGCTCTCCACGCAGATCCGCGGCAAGCCAGGCACCACGGTGGTGCTCTCGATCCTGCACGCCGGCGACTCGGTGGTACACAACGTGCCGATCGTGCGCGCCAACATCTCGCTGCCCAGCGTGACGTGGGCGATGGTGCCGGGGACGAAGGTGGCCGACATTCGCTACCAGCAATTCGCATCCGGCAGCGCCGCGCAGCTCGTGACGGCGCTGAAGGCGGCAAAGGCGGCCGGCGCGCAGAAACTCATCCTGGACATGCGCGGGAACCCCGGCGGCCTGGTGAGCGACGCGGTCGACGCCGCCAGCCAGTTCCTCAGCAGCGGGAACGTGTTCATCGAACGCAACGCGCAGGGCAAGGAGACGCCGACGGCGGTCAAGAAGGGCGGCATCGCGACCACCCTCCCGCTCGTCGTGGTCGTCGACAACGGGACGGCCAGCGCGGCGGAGATCGTCGCCGGAGCGCTGCAGGACGCCGGGCGGGCCAAGATCGTGGGCACGACGACCTTCGGCACAGGCACCGTGCTGAACACGTTCCGGCTCTCCGACGGCTCGGAGGTGCGGATCGGCGTCGCCGAGTGGCTCACGCCCAAGGGTCACCAGATCTGGCACAAGGGCATCACGCCGAACGTCACGGTGCAGCTTCCGACCAGCGCGACGCCACTCACCCCCAGCGCGCTGCAGCAGATGACGCCGAAGCAGGTGGCGAGCACGACGGACACGCAGTTCGCGAAGGCGCTCTCGCTGCTCGGCGCGGGATGATGCCGTCGGGTCGGTCCGGTCGGGACCGGCCCCCGGTCCGCGGGCCGTCCGGCGCTATCATCGGACTGCACCCATGAGCGGAGGTGGCAGCTTGCAGCCCGATCCTGCGAACGCACGAGAACCCTCAACTCCCCGGTCTCCGCGGACCGCGCGGCCCGATCCGGCGGCGCCCGGCGGACCGTCGGCGGGGTCGGTGGACCAGTTGCCCGTTTCGCTGCTCGTCTGCCCCGCGTGTGGGAAGAAGAACCGGATCCGCGCGGTGCCCCGGGGCGTGCCGCACTGCGGTGCCTGCGATGCGCTGCTCACCTGGGTCGTCGATGCGACGGACGCGACGTTCGACGCGGAAGCCCGGTCGGGGGTCGCGGTGGTCGTGGACCTGTGGGCGCCCTGGTGCGGTCCGTGTCGCTTCGTCAGCCCGGTCCTCGTGGAGCTGGCGCGCGAGTACGCGGGGCGGCTGAAGATCGTCAAGGTGAACGTCGACGAGAATCCCGCCACCGCGCAACGCTTCCAGGCGTCCAGCATCCCCACGCTCGTCGTGATCCAGGGCGAACGCATCGTCGACCGCATCGTGGGCGCGCTTCCCAAGGATCAGCTGGCCATCCGCCTCACGCCCTTCCTGCTCCGGCGCTAGGAAGCGCGTGGATCGCGGACAGGCGCGCCAGTGCCCGCAGCCGCGCTCGTACTCGCGCTCGCCGGCGCAGGCCTGCACGCCGGCTGGAACACGCTGCTCGCGCGCTCGGCGGACACGCGGGCGGCGACCGCCGTCGCGCTCCTCGCCGCCGTTCTCGGGTTCGCGCCGCTGGCCCTGCTCGGCGGCCGCGTCAGCGGAAGCGCCGTGCCATACGTGCTCGTCTCGGCCGGGCTCGAGCTCTGCTACTTCGCGCTGCTCGCAACCGCCTACCGACGTGCCGAGCTGAGCCTGATCTACCCGCTCGCGCGCGGTCTGGGGCCGTGCTTCGTCCTGCTGGTGGGTCTGCTCGTCCTGGGCGTCTCCACGTCGCCGATCGCCGCGGGCGGCGTGCTCCTCGTCGCCTCCGGAATCGTGCTCGTGCGGGGGATTCGATCGAGTGGCGGCTCGCTCGACGTGGCGCTCGCCGCATCCATCGGCGCCTGCATCGCCGGGTACACGCTGGTCGACAAGGCGGGTCTGCGCTTCGCCGATCCGATCCCCTATTTCTGGCTCGTGACCGTACTCACCTGCGCGGGATATCTGGGAGCCATCCTGCTGCGCCGCGGCCGGGGGGCACTGCGCGGCGCCGTGCGCCTCGACAACGCGTTCGCGGGTCTTGCCATGTTCGCCGCCTACGCCCTGGTCCTCGGGGCGCTCCGCATCGCCCCGGCTGCCTCAGTCGCCGCGGTGCGGGAATCGAGCGTGGTGATCGCCACCCTTCTCGGTGCGGTGGTGCTGCACGAGCGCGTGGGCCGGGGCCGGCTGTTTGGCGCCGGGTTGGTCGTGTTCGGCGTCGCCGTCCTCGCGCTCGGCTGACGCTGCGGGGCCCGACTCGAACCGACGGTCGCTCCGATGTGACCTGACCGACCCAGACCGCGGCGGACTCCACCCGGGGTAGGGACCTTGGTCCGGGGTCTGGCCGGGACGTGCACCGACGCACCGGTGTCGACGGGCACCGCTGCCGCGCACCACCTGACCCCCACGGTACGACCGCCTCATGGGATGCGGACCACGCTGCGGCTACGGTCACCACGTCGATCAGCGCCTCGTGTGTCACGTCGGAAGGAGCGCCGGTGAACGTCGAGCTCGTGTCATGCCGCGCCTAGAGGCCTCCCTGCCGCTTCCGCTCGCCATCGCACCGCTGCTCGTGCTGCTGGGCATCTCGCTCGGGATGCTCGTCACCGCGCTCGTGCTCAGGCGTCAGGCGCACCAGGTGACGCAGCTGGCCGACCGGCTGGCGTCGGGCGCCACGCTCGAGCCCGGCGCGATCCGGCTGCGCGACCAGCGCCTGACCGCCGCCCTGCAGCGGCTTTCCATGCAGCTCCAGGGTGTCCGGACGATGGCCACCATCGATCCACTCACCGGTGTCCTGAACCGGCAGGCGATCTTCGGTGTGCTCGAAGACGAGATCAGGCGGGCCAGCCGGTATGCGAGGCCGCTGTCGGTCGTCTTCGTCGACATCGACCACTTCAAGCGGGTGAACGACACGTACGGCCATGCGGCCGGCGACCTTCTCCTGCACCAGGTGGCGGCAGGGCTCCGCCAGAACCTCCGCGCCAGCGACCATGTCGGCCGCTACGGGGGCGAGGAGTTCATGCTGGTGCTCCCCGAGACGGATGTGCCGGCGGCTGCAGCGATCGGAGAGAAGCTGCGGCGCTTGGTGGGCGCAAGCGAGCTGCTCCTCGAGGACGGCACCGTGCTGCGCGTCAGCATCAGCGCAGGGGTCGCCGGAGGGTTGAGCCAGCACCTCCAGCTGGACACGCTCGTGCGGGACGCCGATGCGGCGCTCTACGCGGCGAAAGGTCTGGGGCGCGACCAGGTCTATGTCTTCCGCGAGGTTGACGACGAGGGGCTGGTGCGGCGCGCGCCGATCACTCCCGACGCACGCGAATACGCCATCGAGGTGGGACGGCGCGCGTACGGTGCGGCACACGCCGAGCTGGCCGTCGCGCTCGACGACAGGCCGGCCTGGGCGGGCAGGCCATCCACGCTGATCGGGGGAATCGCGGTGGCCATGGCCCGGGCGCTGGACCTGCCGGAGGGGGAGATCGAGCGGATCCACACCGCCAGCCTGCTCCATGACCTGGGCAAGCTGGCCATCCCCGACCAGATCCTCTCCAAACCTGCCGATCTCACCCAGTCCGAGTGGCAGGCGATCACCGAGCACCCAAAGATCGGCCAAGTCATCCTCGAGCAGGCGGGGGCGCTTCGGGACGCCGCCAACGTGGTGCTGCACCACCACGAGTGGTTCAACGGACGGGGCTATCCACATGGCCTGGCGGGCGCCGAGATTCCCGTCGGAGCGCGCATCGTGTCGATCGCCGACGCGTACGACGCCATGGTCCGCGGTCGTCCCTACCGCGCGGCGATCACCCACGCCGAGGCGCTGCGGGAGCTGCAGCGGCACGCGGGAGAGCAGTTCGATCCCGAGCTCGTCGAGGTGTTCGTCGGCCTGTACCGCGATGCCGTGCCGGTCCCCGCAGAGGAGCCTGCGGCCGCACGCCATCGGCCGCGCTCCACGCACCATCGTCGCACGGGGGCGGCCGCCAGCTGACCGCTTCGCCGCGCTGCGGGTGCCTCCGCACGTTGCAGCGTGCTTTCCCGCGGCCTGGCAGCCTGCGCTGGAGCGTGCCGCCCCGCACGCTGGCACCGTCGCCGCTCGCGGCGCGCCGTTGCTCAGGCC
>JBJKRK010000207.1:0-3849 GCA_046704705.1 Candidatus Limnocylindrales bacterium
TCGCTGGGCTTCACCGAGGCGGCGGCCCGCGCCGAGGCCGCCCGCTGCCTGCGCTGCGACGCAACCTCGGCGTGCTCCCTCATTCAGGTCAAGAGGAGGATGTCCGCATGACTTCCGCACAGCTGACCAGCGCGATCATCCAGGGGTTTCTGGGCGGTGGCGAGTCGTTCCTGGAGGGGACGCTGGCAGCCATCCTGCCGATCATCTGGATGGCCGTGCTGGCGCTCCACCTGGCGCGGCCGTACATGCTCGCCGTGACCCGCAAGTTCTCCCTGCGCCTGGCCGCCGACATCTGGTGGATCCTCAACGTCGGCCTGCGCGATGCGCTGATCGCGATCGCCTTCATCATGAGCTTCATGTTCCTGTTCCCCGACGTGGTGGTCGGCAACGCGCTGCCCATCGGCGGCTCGCTCGCCACGGCCTGCCTGTTCGCGGTCCTGCTGATCAAGCTCACGACCGACGCCGACGAGGATTCGCGCGCGTTCATCGTGGTGTCGAACCTGCTGGCGGCCGGCGCGACGCTCTACATCGCCCCGACCCTGCTGGGCGTGCAGTTGAACGCCCTGAACCTCGGCGCTCCCTGGAAGGGCCTGGCCGCGGCGCTCGTGACGAGCACCAACCAGGGCCTCGCGATCCCCCTGCTGTGGATCTCCGTCGCGGCGATCGGGATCATGGGGCTCGTCGCGGTCGCGTACAACCTGCGCCTGCCGAAGGCCGACGCCTCGGCCCGGCGCGCAGCCCTGGGCCAGTCCCGCTAGCCCACGTTCGAGCGAAAGGACTCCACCGATGACCCCGACCGACATCAGCAACGCGATTGCCGTCGCCCTCCAGCAAGGCGGCGAGCAGTTCGTCGTCTCCACGATCGCGGCATTCATCCCCGCGCTTTGGGCGATGGCACTGATCTTCCACCTCTCACGACCCTATGTCGTGCGCACGATCCGCAAGCTCTCGCTGCGCTTCGGCGCCGACGTCTGGTGGCTCAGCTACGTGCTGATGCGCGACGGCGTGATCATGGTCACCTTCGTGCTGGGCCTGATCTTCCTCATGCCCAACCTGATGATGAACATGGACCTGCCTCTGACGGCGCCGCTGTCGACGCTCTTCCTCTTCTTCGCGCTGTACGTCAAGCTGACGCGCGACAGCGACGAGGACTTCAACGCCTTCCGCCTGGTGACGATCTTCATGGTGATCGGCGCGACGTTCTACTTCGTGCCGCAGACCCTGGCGATCGAGGGCGGCTCGCAGAGCTACCTTGCCGGAGCGGTGAGTGCCCTCGACTCGACCACCAACCAGGCGCTGACCGGGCCGATCCTGGCCGTCTCGCTGATCGGCTTTGCAGCCGTGGCCGGCTTGATCTTCTACCACGTGGTCATCGCGGCCAGTCGCCGCGTGGCCCGCGAGGCCAAGCAGCGAGAGGCCCTTCCGGCGGCGGAGGCGGTGCGGTAGCGCCCATCCCCATCCGAACGTCGCGCGCCTGGCAGGCGAGCGCCGGTCACATCAAGCTTCCCTGACGAACGGGTGGTGGAGGCGCCGCCCGTTCGGCGTTCCTTCGGGGCGCAGTCGCCGGTCGGTCACACCTCGGGGGCCGGCCGCCGGTCGTTCGCCACCAGCGAACAAACGGAGGCCCGCGTGCCGCCAACCGTCGCGTCACAACCCGAGCCGGGCACATCCGGAGCTCGAGGGAGCGTGCGGGGCTTCTTTCGCGTCTGGAATTGACCGGAAGCGCAATTCGGCAGGTCACCGGGTGGCTATGCGTGCCTCTGAGCGGCGGAGCGAGCGTGACGACACATGACAGCGTCGCGATCTGTTCGCGCACGGCGAACACGCGCCACGCGCCGGTCCACGCGACGGCTTGCGTGCGGGTCCCACGCCGGGCCGTCGGAGGAGCCGGCGGTGTGGGGTATCATCCTGCGGCGGTCCCTGAGCGGCTGAGTACGCGGTCGCCCTCCAGAGCCACGAGCACGGGAGCCGCCCGCACGGTGAACACCCAGACATCCATGTCATCCGAGCGCCCTGACACGACCACATCTGCGGAGCGCCGCGACACAGACGCATCGAAGGGCCGGAACGCGGCCACGAGTGTGGACCACAGCGACACGCGCCCATCCCCGAAGCGCGGCGACGCAGCCACATCTGCAGAGCGCCGCGACGCAACCCCATCCCCGGAGCGCGGCGACTTCATTCGCGAGATCGTCTCCACCGACCTGCGAGATGGCCGGCACCGGACGGTGGTCACCCGCTTCCCGCCCGAGCCGAACGGCTACCTCCACATCGGCCACGCGAAGTCGATCTGCCTGAACTTCGGCATCGCGCAGGAGTTCGGCGGTCGCTGCCACCTGCGCTTCGACGACACGAACCCCGCCAAGGAGGAGCAGGAGTACATCGACTCGATCCAGGCAGACGTGCGCTGGCTCGGGTTCGACTGGGGCGAGCACCTGCACTTCGCGTCCGACTACTTCGAGCAGCTCTACGAATGGGCCGTCCAGCTGATCCGGGCGGGCAAGGCCTACGTCGACGACCTTTCGGCCGACGAGATTCGCGAGCACCGCGGCACGCTGACGGCGCCCGGCCGGAACAGCCCCTGGCGTGACCGCCCGCCCGAGGAGAGCCTGGACCTGTTCGAGCGCATGCGAAAGGGCGAGTTCCCCAACGGCGCGCGGGTCCTGCGGGCGAAGATCGACATGGCCTCGCCGAACATCAACCTGCGAGACCCGGTGCTGTACCGGATCGTCCACGCCGAACATCCGCGCACGGGCGACAGGTGGTGCATCTACCCGACGTACGACATGGCGCACGGCCAGTCGGACGCCATCGAGGGCATCACCCACTCGATCTGCACGCTCGAGTTCGAGATCCACCGACCCCTGTACGACTGGCTGATCGAGAACCTGCCCGTTCCCTCGCGACCGCACCAGTACGAGTTCGCGCGCCTCAACCTCACCTACACCGTCCTCTCCAAGCGGGTCCTCCTGCGCCTGGTCACGGAGGGCCACGTGCGGGGCTGGGACGACCCCCGCATGCCCACCGTGTCGGGGCTCCGCCGCCGTGGCTTCCCGGCCCAGGGGATCCGCGACTTCGCGGCGCTGATCGGGGTTGCGAAGAGCGACAGCGTCGTCGAGGTGGAGATGCTCGAGCACGCCGTGCGGGACGTGCTGAACCGGAACGCGCTCCGCCGCTTCGCCGTCCTCGATCCCCTCAAGGTCGTCATCGAGAGCTACCCCGAGGGTCAGGTCGAGGAGATGGAGATCGTCAACAACCCCGAGGACCCGTCAGCCGGGTCGCGGAAGGTACCGTTCACGCGCGAGATCTGGATCGAGCGCGACGACTTCATGGAGGATCCGCCGGCAAAGTTCTTCCGCCTGGCCCTGGGCCGCGAGGTGCGACTGCGGTCGGCGTACTTCGTGACCTGCCGCGAGGTGGTGAAGGACGCCACGGGCCGAATCCTCGAGCTGCGCTGCACGCACGACCCGGCGACACGTGGCGGGAGCTCGCCTGACGGCCGCCGACCGAAGGCGACGCTCCACTGGATCTCGGCGGATCACGCCGTGCCGGCCGAGGTGCGCCTGTACGATCACCTCTTCACGCGGCCCGACCCGGGAGCCGACGGCGGCGATTTCTTCGCCGAGCTGAACCCCGACTCCGAGCAGGTGCTGCAGGGCTGCCTGGTGGAGCCCGGCCTGGCCGAGCTACCTGCGGGCGAGACCGTGCAGTTCGAGCGGCTGGGCTACTTCTGCCCGGACCCCGACTCGACGCCGGGCTGCCCGGTCTTCAACCGCACGCTCACGCTGCGGGACACCTGGGCGAAGCTGCAGGCGCAGGGGCGGCAGAACGGCTGACCGACCGGCGGAC
>JBJKRK010000208.1:0-19325 GCA_046704705.1 Candidatus Limnocylindrales bacterium
AGGTGTGCTGCCAGATGACCTTGCCCATGATGGGGAACGTCATCTCGCCCGCCGCGGTCTGCATCTGGGTGGCGGCGAGCAGGCCGGGCGCCAGGAAGGCCACGTAACTCACCCCGTCGACGCCTCCGCCCGAGCGGTTCACGAAGCTGCCCAGCCCGATTCCCATCGCGGCAAGGAAGAGCACGGGCGCGAGGAACGAGGAGAAGACGGAGCCGTGCCACGTCCGGCGGTACACGGCCACGTTGCGCTCCAACACGCGCATCGCCAGCGCCACGCTCGCCCTCCCCGCCGCTCAGTCGATCAGGCTGCGGCCGGTCAAGCGGAGGAAGACGTCCTCGAGCGTGCTCCGTCGCACGAGCGCGCTCTCTGGCCGCAGCCCGCGCTCGTGCACGGCGACCGAGGCGGCATCCCCGTCGCTGGTGTACAGCAGGACACGGTCGGGCAGGACTTCCACGCGATCGGCCAGGCCGGCGAACACGCCGTCCGCGCGCTCGAAGGACGGACGCTCGGCCACCGGGAAGCGCAGCTCCAGCACCTCGCGCGTGGAGTAGCGGTCGATCAGCTCGCGCGGAGAACCCTGCGCGACGATCTTCGCCTTGTCCATCACCACGAGCCGATCGCAGAGCTGCTCGGCCTCGTCCATGTAGTGGGTCGTGAGCACCAGGGTGACGCCGCGCTGCTTCAGCCGGTACAGGCGATCCCACAGAAGGTGACGGGCCTGGGGGTCGAGTCCGGTGGTGGGCTCATCGAGGAGCAGGAGCTGCGGTTCGTTGATCAGCGCACGCGCGATCGTCAGCCGGCGCTTCATTCCGCCCGACAGCGACTCCACCGCCGCACGGGCGCGATCGGACAGCTGCACGAACTCGAGGAGTTCGGCGGCCCGGCGCCGCGCATCCTCCCGGGAGAGGTCGAAGTACCGCGCGTAGATCAGCAGGTTCTCCTGGACCGTGAGCTCCAGGTCGAGGGTGTCCTGCTGCGGCACCACCCCCAGATGGCCGCGGATGCGCGAGCCCTCCACGCCGGGGTCACACCCCAGCACCCGGAGCGTCCCCTCGGTCACCGGGGAGACGCAGCCGATCATCCGCATGGTCGACGTCTTGCCCGCCCCGTTGGGACCGAGGAAGCCGAACGACTCGCCGGCCGCCACCTCGAAGTCGATCGCGTCCACGGCGGTGAACGTGCCGAACCGCTTGGTGAGGCCGCGCGCGTAGACGTGGGGCGCGCCTTCGGAGCCAGTGGGCATGGGCAGGTATCGTAGCGCAGGCAGAGTGGGCGGCCGGACCGGCACCCTCGCGCGCCGGGCACCGCGCAGCCCGCTCGCGGCCAGGGCCCTGCGGCCACGCGGTCGGCCTCGCACGTCCAACCTCATCGCGACCGCGGCATCACGCCAGGAGGGAGCATGCGCTACCGGACGTTCGGAAAGACTGGCTGGCAGGTCAGCGAGATCGGCTACGGCATGTGGGGCATGGGGTCCTGGACCGGGTCGGACGACGACACCTCCAGGGAGGCCCTGCAGCTTGCCGTCGATCTCGGGTGCACCTTCTTCGATACGGCCTGGGCCTACGGCGAGGGACACAGCGAGCGCCTGCTGGGCGAGATCGTGCGTGCCAACCCGGGCCGCCGTTTGTACACCGCCACGAAGATCCCGCCGCGCAACTCCCGCTGGCCGTCGCGCCGCGGAGACCCACTCGACGAAGCCTTCCCCGCCGAGCACATCCGCGCGTACGCCGAGAAAAGCCTGACCAACCTGGGGCTGCCCGCGGTCGACCTGATCCAGTTCCACGTCTGGGAGGATGACTGGGCCGACGACGAACGCTGGCAGCGCGCCGCGGACGACCTGAAGCGCGAGGGGCTCGTCCATGCGGTGGGTGTCAGCGTCAACCGCTGGGAACCGTCGAATGTGCTGCGAACCCTTCGGACCGGGCTGATCGACGCCGTGCAGGTCATCTACAACGTCTTCGACCAGGCGCCGGAGGACGAGCTGTTCCCGGCGTGCCGGGAGCTGGGGGTCGGCGTGATCGCCCGCGTTCCGTTCGACGAGGGCTCGTTGACGGGCAGCCTCACCCTCGACTCGAGCTGGCCCGAGGCTGACTGGCGGAACAGCTACTTCGTGCCGGAGAACCTGGCCGCCAGCGTCGAGCACGCCGACGCGCTCCGGCCACTCGTGCCCGCCGGATCGAGCATGGCCGAGATGGCGCTTCGGTTCATCCTGGCGAACCGCGACGTCGCCACGACGATCCCCGGCATGCGGCGTGCGGAGCGGGTCCGGCAGAACATCGCGGCGAGCAACCGGGGCCCACTCCCACCAGAGCTGATCGCCCGGCTGCGCGCGCATCGCTGGGACCGCCAGCCGACCGACTGGTCGCAGTAGCCGACAGAGCGTCCCGGTCGCGCCGGAGGTTCCGTGCGGCCCTACCCGGATGGGTAGCGCCGCGGCCGAATCGACCGCCGCATGGTGCCGACCAGCAACTGGCGTGGCCACATCCAGGCGGCGAGCATGGAGCGATGACAGCGTCCGTCCTTCCAGCGGTGCCCGGCACCGACGACTCCATCGTGCACCTGCGCCTGGTTCAGCCGACGGTGCTCGACCCAGGGGTGGTGTGTCAGGCACTCAGCAGCGAGCCCCTTCCCTGGCTCGGGGAAATCGTCGACGACGCCGATCTTCCGAGAGGGAGCCGTCGCTTCCAGGCCGACCTCGGGTTCCCCGCCGCTGGCGGAGGACCCCGACCCGCGCTCCGCAAGGCAGCGTATGTGGATCTCGGCCCGCTCGAGCGGATCCCCGGCGGATGCCGGGTTGCCATCAGCTGGCGCTCGTCCTCGCTGGCGCCGCTCTTCCCGGTGTTCGCGGGGCATCTCACCGTGCAGGCCGATGGGCTGCTGCTCGAGGGACAGTACGCACCTCCGGGGGGCAGCCTCGGGGCGCTCCTGGATCACGCGCTGCTGGGCATCGCGGCCCGACGGACGGCCGTGTGGCTCCTGCGGGCATTTGCCGACGCGTGCGCGGAGCGGTCTCGCGCCGGGAATCTCGCCGTCGCCGCGGCAGCGGACGCCGAACTCGGCTGAGGCGCGGCCGACTCGATCCGGCGGCCGACTCGATCCGGCGGCCGCGGGCGAATACGCCTCGTTACAATCGGAGCGGGGGTGCGGCCGCACGTCGAGTGCCCCGCGTTCCGGCGCACCCCCTGCAGCCGCCCGGCGGCAGCGCCCGCGCGCGGCAGCCCGCGCCGCTACCGCACTTCGCCGGATGGAGCCGTCCCGACGGCGCACTCCGCGAGCGTCAGGTTGCCCAGGCTGCTCACCGTGACGTGGTGCACGTCGATGGAGGCCCCGGAATCGGTGTCGATCGCGGCGGCCAGACCCTCGCATAGCGTGCGCGCCGATGCACGACCCTCGTCGGTCGCGGGGAGCTCGGAGAAGGCGAACACCACGCCGCCCTCCACCGCCACGTCCGGAAGGCCGCCGAGCCGGTGCAGGTGCGCGTACCAGCCCGGGGGAGGCGACGCCGATGCGGACGCGGCGATGACCTCGACGACGCGCGCCTTCAACGCCGCATCGGGGCGCCCAAGCGGAATCGGGCCCGACGAGGGCACCGTCGAAGGGTCCGGGCCGGCCGATCCGCATCCCAGGACGAGCAGGACAGCGATGGTGACTCGCAGCAGTCGGATCTCGCGCACTGTGGGCTCAGCGGCATGGACGCGGGGGCGTTCGTGGGGGGAAGCGAACGACCCCGCAGCCGTAGGCTAGGGGCGTTCTGCCCGGAGAGACAGTGCCACACGGCACCATCGGGCGCAAGATGGAACGTCGCCCGCGGTCCCGCGCCGCGCGCGGCAGACCGGCTGCGCTACCCTGTCGTGACCTTGACCGCGGCAGGAGACTCGGGAACCCACGGATCGGCTCGGCAACCCAACGGATCGGGAGGAGCACGCGATGCACGGACGAGCGCCGCACAGGCACCCCCTCGGATGAGTACCTCTGACGCTGACGCGACCCCCACCCGCCCCGCAACCCCGCGCATCCGCGTACGGCGCCATCCGGAGCGAGGACGGTACGATCGCGCCTCCATCGAGGCCGTCGTCGACGCCGCGCTGGTTGCCCACGTCGGGTATGTGGTCGACGGTCAGCCGTACGTCACACCGACCGCGATCTGGCGCACGGGGGATCGGCTCTTCTGGCACGGGTCGACTGCCAGCAGGATGCTGCGCGCCACCATGGACGGTGCGCCCGTCTGCGTCACCGCGACGCTGCTCGACGGGCTCGTCCTCGCCCGCAGCAGCTTCAACCACTCGCTGAACTACCGCTCCGTCATGGTCCTCGGCCGGGCGCATGCAGTCCGCGGGGCGGAGGAGCGGACCGAGGCACTGCGGGCATTCGTGGAGCGGCTGTATCCGGGCCGCTGGCCCACCCTGCGGCCCCTCACGCGGCAGGAGCTTCGAGCGACAACGATCCTGTGGGTCGACCTCCGGGAGGCGTCGGTCAAGCTCCGCGAGGGCGGGCCGGGCGACGATCCGGCGGACCTCGACTGGCCTGTCTGGGCCGGACTCATCCCCGTACGGCAGACGCTGGGCGCGCCGATCGCGGTCCATCCGCTACCGGCCGGGGCGGTGCCACCCTCGTTGGGAGCCTGGCTCCGCGACTGACCTGTGCCGCAACCTGTGCCACACTAGCCTGGCTATGCAGTACCCCCACCAGGTCGGGGCGTCGCGTCATGCATTCTTCCGCGGCCGTGGCGCGGTTGCCCTCTTCGTATCTCTCATGCTGGTCGCCGCGTGCGGCAGCTCGAGCTCTCCCTCGCCCTCGGCCTCGGCGGCCGCCTCGGGCGCCACGCCGGCCAGCGCGGCACCGCAGGCGAGCGCCGCCCCATCGACCGGCACGACCACGCAGGGCGGCGGCGCCTCGGCCGCGAGCGCTTCGCCGGGCGGCCAGACCGGCTCGTCGTTCGCGCCGGCGCCGTCCGGTCCACTCCCGTCGCTTGCCCCGCTGCCCTCCTCGGCCGCGCTGCAGGGCGCGATCTCGCTCCAGCAGCGCTTCGTCGAGGTCGTGAAGGCGGTGAGCCCGTCGGTGGTGGTGATCGCCACGAGCACCGGCCTCGGCTCGGGCATCGTCTTCGATGACAGGGGCGACATCGTGACGAACGCGCATGTGACGGGCAACGCGTCGCGATTCACGGTCACGTTCGCCGACGGCCGCAGCGTGCCCGGCACGCTCGTCGGGACGTTCCTGCCGAACGACCTCGCAGTGGTCCACGTGAACGCCGGCGACCTCCACCCGGCATCCTTCGGCGACTCGTCGAAGCTCGCGGTGGGCGACATCGTGATGGCCGTGGGCAACCCGCTCGGCTTCCAGTCGAGCGTCACCGAGGGGATCGTCAGCGCCCTCGGCCGCACGGTCACCGAGCCGACAGGCGCCGTGCTCCCCGGCACCATCCAGACGAGCGCGGCGATCAACCCCGGCAACAGTGGGGGTGCGCTGGTCAACCTCGAGGGGCAGGTGGTGGGCATTCCGACCCTGGCGGCGGTGGACCAGCAGATCGGCGGGTCGGCGCCCGGCATCGGCTTCGCCATCCCGAGCAACACGGCGAGGAACATCGCCTCGCAGCTCATCCAGTACGGCAAGGTCGTCAACTCGGGGCGCGCCTACCTGGGGATCGAAGCGGCGAACGTGCTGAGCAGCCCCGGCGTTCTCGTCTACTCGGTGGTGGCCGGGGGACCGGCGGCGAACGCCGGGATCAAGGCGGGCGAGTTGATCACGGCGATCGACGGGCAGAAGACGCCTGACGCGAACACCCTCGCGATCGTCCTCGCCGGGCTCAAGCCGGGGCAGAAGGTGCGTGTCGATCTCCTCACCTCCGCGGGCACCGCGACTTCTGTTGGGGTGACGCTCGGGCAGTACCCGGGATGACCGAGCGGGGGGCCACCCTGCCGGCCGTGGCCGCCATGCGCCGTGCCCTGCGAGCGTCCCCGCTGCCGCGTGGTGCGCGAGCGTGACGGCGGCGGCGACCCCCGGCATCCAGGGCGTGCTCGGCCGCCTTGGCCCGGACGAGCTCGGGCTGACGCAGTGCCACGAGCACCTCAGCCTCGACCTGACCCCGGCCTACGAGGACGGCTACCGGCTGAACGACCTGGCGGTGGTGGGGGACGACCTGCGGCAGGCGGGCCGTGCCGGCCTGCAGACCATCGTCGACGTGGGCACCGACGACCACCGGCGGTCACCCGCGTTCCTGCGTCGACTCGCCGAGTACAGCGGGCTGCACGTGGTGGCGAGCACCGGCTTCTGGCGCGACGGCTTCTACCCGGCGTATCTGGCCGCCGAGCCTGTCGAGCGCGTCGCCGAGCACGTCATCCGCGACCTGACCGAGGGGATTGCCGAGAGCGGCGTGCGAGCCGGCGTCATCGGCGAGATCGGCTCCAGCGCGGATGGCATGTCGCCGCTGGCCGAGAAGGCATTTCGTGCCTGTGCCATCGCGCAGCGTGAGACCGGCGTCGCCTTCATCACGCACACGCCCGAGGGCATCGACGCGCTCACGCAGCTCGACCTGCTCACCTCGTGCGGGGTGGATCCAGGGCGCATCCTCATCGGGCACGTCGATTGCCTGGATGACCCCGAGTTGCACGCGACGATCGCCCGGCGAGGCGCGTTCGTGGGTTTCGATCGCGTCGGCATGCTCCGCTTCCAGTCGGACGAGGTCCGCCTGCGCCTCGTGCTCGAGCTCCTCGGGCACGGGCACGGCGATCGCCTGATCCTCTCCACCGACCTTGCAACGCAGAGCCGGATGCGGGTCCGCGGGGCGCCCGGGTACGCGTACCTGCTCGAGGTCTTCGTCCCACGCATGCGCGCGGCGGGCGTCGACGACGCCACACTCCACCAGATCCTCGTGGAGAACCCCAGGCGGCTGCTGACCGGCACACCAGCTGCCTCCGGCACTTCGGAGCTCCCCTCCCTCACCGCGGTGGACGACACGCGATCGTGAGAGCGATCGTCATCGGCGGCGGCGCGGCGGGCCTGGCTGCGGCCGACGCGCTGGCCAGAAACGACGGCACCCGGGTGGTGCTGCTCGAGCGAGAAGCGCGGCCCGGATCGGGCGCCACCGGTCGCAATCCGGGGGCCATACGCTCGGGGTTCGACTCGGCGCTGCACACCTCGCTGACGATGCGCTCGCTGGCCCTCCTGGAGGACCTCGCCGGGCGCGCGCACGTCGATCTCAGGTTCGAGCGGCGGGGCTACCTGTGGCTCGGCTCCAGCGAGGCGCACGAGGCTGGCCTGCGGCTGGTCGTGCGCCAGCTGGTGCAGCGCGGCGGCGCGGCGGACTGGCTCGGCCCCGACGAGGTCCAGCGGCTGGTCCCGGCGCTCGACGCCGGGCGCCTCCGCGGTGCGGCGTTCTTCTCCCGCGACGGGTACCTCGACCCACACGCGCTCGCCACGGCCCTCCTGCAGAGCGCGATCCAGGCTGGCGCCGAGATCCGCTGCGGCGAATCCGCCCGCTCCCTCGTGCCGCCGTCCCCGGGGACGCCGGGGACATGGCGCATCGTCACCGATCGGGACGCGCTCGAGGCCGACGTGGTCGTCGTCGCGGCCGGCGCGTGGTCGGCACCGCTCCTGGAAGGTCTCGGGATCCAGCTGCCGCTCGAACCGTACCGCCGCCATTCGTTCGTCACCGGCCCCGCGGCGTGGTACCCGGCCGACGCGCCGTTCGTGGTCGATGCCGAGACCGGCGCGTACTTCCGGCCGACCGCGGGATCGCTCATGTTCGGGCGCGGGCGCGAGTACGAGGAGGACGCGGTCAGCGCGTCGCTGGACGTGGCGTCCGGCGCGCTCGCGCGTGCGCACCTGGCGGCGACGCGGGTGGTGCCTGCGCTGCAGCAGGCGACGGTCCGGTTCGGCGTGGCGGGCCCGTACCAGATGACCCCGGATCTCCACGCGATCGTCGGACCCGTCGAGGCGCTCCCCGGGCTCCACCTCGCCTGTGGGTTCAGCGGGCACGGGCTCATGCACGCCCCGATCACGGGGCAGCTGATCGCCGACTGGATCCTGCGGGGCGAGCCCGTGAGCCTGCCGGAAGCTCGCGCCCTCGTTCTCGCGCGGTTCGCTCGCGGCGAGTCGCTCGCCGAGCAGATGCAGATCTGAGGTTGGCGGCGGGAGGCGAGCGGTGAGGGGTCCGGCACCCACGGCGACGGCGGGCGCCGCACCGGCGCTCGCCGATCCGGTCACGTCCCACCCGAGGGACACGTTCGATCGGTCGACGATCGTCGCGCTCGGGGCGGCGCACCTCGCGCACGACTCCTACCCGGCGTTCGTCGGCGTGCTCCTCCCCGTGCTGATCGGGCGCCTGGGGATCTCCCTGGCCGCGGCCGGGCTGCTCGCGTCGAGCATCCGCTGGTCATCGGTGGTGGGAAACCCGATCCTCGGCTACCTGGGCGACCGACGCGACACTCGGTACTGGATCGCCATCGCGCCGATGGCCACCGCGATCTGCATGTCGCTCGTGGGCCTTGCGCCCTCGTTCGAGGTGGCGCTGTTCCTGCTGCTCGCGACGGGCGTCAGCCACTCCGCCTTCCACCCGTCCGCGGGCGCGATGGCGACGCGTGCCGCAGGGCGGCGCTGGGGGCGCGGGACTTCGTACTTCATGACCGGGGGCGAGGTAGGTCGTTCGATCGGGCCCGTGTTCATCGCGGCGACGATCTCGCTCCTCGGCGTCGGGCTCTCCTGGCTTGCTGCGCTGCCCGGGATCCTCGCCTCTGGGATCCTCGTCGTGCGGCTGCGCCGCGCCGCGGCCGTGGCCGTGTCACGCACTCCGGGAGACCTGCGCGGCGCGCTGCGGTCCGGGTGGCGCTGGATCGCAGTGCTTTCGACTGCGATGCTCTTCCGCTCGACGGCCAACATCGGCTTCATCGTCTTCTACCCCACCCTCGCGACGAGCCTCGGCGCATCGCTCCTCGTCGCCGGCCTCGGCGTGGCCGTGTACGAGCTCGGCGGCGTGTGCGGCACCTTCCTGGGCGGCACCCTGTCGGATCGGATCGGACGGCGCGCGGTGCTCGCCGGAGGCGTGACGCTGGGGATGCCCTCGCTCGCGCTCGCGCTGCTCACCGGCTTCGGTCCGCTGCACCTGGCGCTCCTCGCCTGCGCCGGCCTCGGCGTCGTGAGCGCCAATTCCGTGCAGCTCGTGGTGATGCAGGAGCTCTTCCCGGAGAACCGGGGGGTCGGCGCCGGCGTGAACTTCCTCGTCGGCGGCCTGGGGGCGATCATCGCGACGGTCGCCGTGGGCGTGATCGCCGCGGCGATCGGCCTGCGCGCGACCCTCCTCCTCGCCGCCGGGATCGGGGCGCTGTCCCTGCCGCTCTTCCTGGCCCTGCCGGAGACACGCTCGGTCAGCCTGTGGGCACCCGCCGCCGACTGAGGCCCGCGGGGCTGGTCGGCCGCGCCTGTGGCGCACGCAGGCATGCGCTATCGTTCGTGCCGGCCCGCATCTCGATAGCCGCCCACGGGCCGGGAGGTTCCCCACCGTGACATCGCTCGCCCTGATTGCTCATGACGGCAAGAAGGCCGATCTCGTCGCCTTCGCCACCTACAACCGCGCAACGCTCGCCCAGTTCCACCTGATCGCCACCGCCACCACCGGTCGGCTCCTCCGCGAGAAGGTCGGGCTGGAAGTCGAAACCGTCCTCTCCGGACCTCAGGGAGGCGACACGCAGATCGCCGCCCTGGTCGCCGAGGGCCGCATCCGCGCCGTCTTCTTCTTCGTCGACCCACTGAGCGCACATCCGCACGATCCCGACATCCAGGCCGTGCTGCGCGTCTGCAACGTACACAACGTGCCGATCGCGACGAATGTCGCGACGGCGGATCTGTTCCTGAGCGCCCCGATGCTCCGCGTCGACGCACCCGAGCCCGCCATCCCGACCGCCTGAGGAGAGTTCCCCACCCGCTGCCGCGGCCACATGGTCCGAACCGGCACGCGGCCCGAGCTGGCACGCGGCCACATGGTCCGAACCGGCACGCGGCCCGACCTGGCCCGCGGCCAACGTGGTCCGAATCGGCACGCGGCTCGAGCTCGGGTGCGCCGTCGCTTGACATGACGTACCCGGATTCAGGTACGGTGGCGCGACCGTGATCATCGCGCTGGTGTATCTGGCTGCCGGGCTGGTGGCGGGGCTCCTCGTCTCCGGACTCGTTCTGCCGTGGCTTGCGTCGAGGTTGCGCACGGCGTGGGCAGAACCGTGGGTCGCGGCGCTCCGGGCGGCACGCGGACCGGCGTTCGTGTTGCTGTTCGTCGCCGGCGCCGCGTCCGCCCTCCAGGTCGCCGACCTGACGTCGGACGTCAAGGGGACTGTCCGGCCCGTCCTGGCGGTGCTCGCCATCATGGCGGCATCGTGGTTCGTGGCCGCGCTGGCGCGCAGGCTGGCCGCCGCGGCGCTCGCCCGCAGTGGGGCCATGCCCAACGCCACACTCTTCGCCCATCTCGCCTGGGTCACGGTGATGGTGCTCGGCGGCCTGATCGCCCTCGCCACCGTCGGCGTCTCCATCACCCCGCTGCTGACGGCCCTCGGCGTGGGCGGGCTGGCCGTCGCGCTCGCGCTGCAGCCCACGCTCACCAACCTGTTCGCGGGAATCCAGATCCTGGCCTCGGGCCAGGTGCGCCCCGGCGACTACATCCGGATGTCCACCGGCGACGAGGGCATCGTCACCGACGTCACCTGGCGCCAGACGACGATCCGGGCGCTGTCCAACAACGCCATCGTCGTGCCGAATGCCCAGCTCGCCTCGACCGTGCTGACCAACTATCACCTCCCGGAGACCGAGCTGTCGGTGCTGGTCCCGGTGGGCGTCGCGTACGACAGCGATCTCGATCGCGTCGAGCGGGTGACCATCGAGGTCGGGCGTGAGGTGATGCGCGAGGTGCCGGGTGCCGTCCAGGAGTTCGAGCCGCTCATCCGTTACAACGCGTTCGGCGAGTCGAGCATCAACTTCAACGTGATCCTGCGCGCCCACGACTACACGGACAGGTACGTCATCACGCACGAGTTCATCAAGCGGCTGAAGCGCCGCTACGACCAGGAGGGCATCGTCATCCCCTTCCCGATGCGCACCCTGGTGTTCCAGCGCGACGGGAACGCCGACCCTCACGCGATCGAGGGGCCGCCACCCGCGGGCTGAACCGCACGCGGGACATGAGAACGTGCGCTCATGCGGAGGGTTGGTGACCAACATCCTGCGCCGCGGAGCCTCCGCACCGGTAGACTTCCGGGCATGGCGCAGGGGCCGCAGGTTGATCCCGGGCCGGGAACGCGCACGAATACGATCGGACATCCGGTCGAGCGAATGCTCAACGCCAGCGCGCGTGACATCCTCGATGCGCTCGAGAACGGATTTCGGGCCCGAGCCGACCTCAAGGGGAAACTCGCGGAGCTGTTCATGAGCCGTCACCTCGACCTCCTCCAGCGTGAGGACGTGATCGATCACTACGAGTGGTTCGACCAGGACGGCGTGCCCGACTTCACAGTGTGGTTCACGGATGGGACGATGACGCAGCTGGAGGTCAAGAACGTCCGGTCCGGAAGGGGTCCGCTGCGCGCCGAGACACAGAAGACCCGTGCCAGCCGGGGCGATCCGATGAGCCGGTACTACCGCGTGGACCACTTTGAGATCCTCGCCGCGTGTCTGTTCAACACGACAGGTCGATGGGACTACGTGTTCGCTCGGAGTGAGAACCTGCTCCGCCTCCCGGACAATCCTGATTACCTCGCGTCCATGCAACCGATCGACCCCGCGATCATGCACCCGTGGTACCGGACGTTGGCGGAGGTTCATGGCAGTACTTGATGAGCGCCCCGCGTCGACGTCTCTGTCAGCGCGGGCGATGGCGCAGATCCAGGGTGTGGCCCCCACGTACACCACCCGCAGGGGCGCCGTCTACCAGGGGGACGCGCTCGAACTGCTCCGGTCGATGCGGGATGAGTCCGTCAATCTGGTGATCACGTCGCCGCCGTATGCCTTGGAATTCAAGAAGGAGTACGGCAACGAGCCGCAATCCAAGTACGTGGAGTGGTTCCTCCCGTTCGCTCGGGAAGTTCGCCGGGTCCTGCGATCCGACGGCTCGTTCGTACTCAACATCGGTGGCGCGTGGCAGAAGGGACACCCGGTCCGATCGCTGTACCACTTTCGCTTGCTGCTCGACCTGGTCGAGCAGGTTGGGTTCTTCCTCGCGCAGGAGATCTACTGGCACAACCCGGCGAAGATGCCGACACCGGCCGAGTGGGTGAACGTACAACGCATCCGAGTCAAAGACTCTGTCGAGCCGTGCTGGTGGCTATCCAAGACCGAGCGCCCAAAGGCATCCAACATGAACGTGCTCGTCCCGTATTCCGACGACATGCTGCGCCTGATCGACCGCGGGTTCCGGGCCAAGAAGCGGCCGAGCGGCCATCTCGCGAAGGCGACATGGCAGAGGGACCTGGGCGGCGCGATTCCCGGCAACGTCCTCACCATGGGCAACAACGACTCGAACGGTCGCTACATCGCGATGCTCACCAAGCGTGGGCTGAAGGTCCACCCGGCGCGGTTCCCGGTCCAGCTGCCAGAGTGGTTCATCCGCTTCCTGACCGACCCCGAGGACATAGTGGTCGACATATTCGGCGGCTCGATGACCACTGGGTGGGCTGCCGAGCGTCTTAATCGCGCCTGGCTCGGGTTCGAGCTGTCAGCCGAGTACGTCGAGGCATCGCGTCTGAGGTTCTACGACGAGGAGAATCACCTGCTCGACGATGGAGCACTGGGAACTGCCCAGAAGGTGGTCGGGAACGGCAACGGGAAGCACTGAGCTCGGGGCGATTGATCTGTTCCGTCATCGGGTTCGCGCGAATCTGGCGCGCGATGACGAGGTGGTCTTCTCGACTTCCCTGGAGACGCCCACCATGGCACGGACCCAGACTGACCGCACCTTCGATGCACAGGTGCCGTGTCACGCATTTGCGCGCCGAGGTGACGTCTTGCGCAGATCGCCGGGCACGCTCGGCGGCGCGCCGTGACCCTGGAACTCGCGCGTGGTGGGGGAGGTGCGATTCGAACGCACGACAGGCGGTGTATAAGACCGCTGCTCTAACCGCTGAGCTACTCCCCCGGCGGGACGCCATCGTAGCATCGGCGTCCGGGCGCGCCATCTGCTCATCCGGCCGATGCGGCGCAGAATCGGCCACAGCCGCAGCGTTCCCGTGCTGCTCCACAGCGCACACACGGAGGCCACCCGAATGCCCGAGGTTGGCGAGCTCGCCCCCGACTTCACGCTTCCCGATCAGGACAAGCAACCTGTCACGCTCAGCGACCTGCGCGGCCGTCCGGTCATGCTGGTCTTCTACCCCCTTGCCTTCAGCTCGACCTGCCAGGGCGAGCTGTGCACGATCCGCGACGACTTCGACGCGTACGAGGATCGTGGCGTGACCGTCCTGGGGATCAGCGTCGACTCGACGAACGCGCTCCGGGCGTGGAAGGAGCAGCAGGGATTCCGGCACCGGTTCCTTTCCGACCGCCTGCCGACAGGGCGCGTCGCGCGCCTGTACGGTGTGTGGAACGAGGACAACCAGTACGCCGACCGCGGGACCTTCATCCTCGACGCGACCGGGGTCATCCGCTACAAGGTGCACAACCCGCCGGGTCAGGCGCGCGACGAATCGGCGTACGTCGCCGCCCTGGACGAGATCCTCGCGGCGCGGCCGGCGGCACGCGATCGACGTGGCGGCCGGCGGCGAGCGGCGCGCGACTGACGTGGCGGCCAGCCGGCTCGGCTGACACGGCGGCAGTCCCGGCCGCGACGGTTCAGTCCTGGATGATCGTCAGCTCGGGGCGCCGTGGATACGTCTCCGGCGTGTACCGGGTGAGTTCCTCGACGGCGCCGACGAAGCGCTCCAGCTCCGCCTCCGTGTTGTAGAAGCCGACGCTGGCCCGCAGCGCGTCGAGGCGCGGCAGCGTCCGCACGATCGCGAACACGCGCCGCGCCAGCGCTTCGCGGGCGTCCTCGACCGGCCATCCCGCGACCCGGAAGGTGACGAGCGTCGCCATCTGGTGCTGGGGCGTGAGCACCGTGACCCCGGGAATCCGGGCGAGCGTCTCGGCCACCCAGGCGGCCAGCCCGTGCGCGCGACGGTACGCCCACGGCAGATCGACGTACATCGCCAGCCACCCGACGCTCCGGGCGAACCCGGCAACGGATGGGACGTGGAACGTCGTCGCGTCGAAGCGCCGCGCGTCCGCATACAGCGGCGCCGGGGCGATGCCTCCTCCGGGCAGTCCGCCGTGGAGATCGAAATCGAGCCACCCGGCTGTCGCCTGGCGGGCGGCCTCGACGGCGCGTGGTCCGGCGTAGAGGGCGCCCATCCCCTCGGGCCCGAGCAGCCACTTCTGGGCCGGGATGGCGTAGAAATCGACGCCCGCGGCGCCCAGCTCGGCAAGGTCGACGGGCATGGCCCCCGCCGATTGGGCCCCATCGACCACGCACCACGCCCCTGCCTCGCCGGCCAGCGCCGCGATCCGCGCGACAGGAAGCACGGCACCGGTCAACCATGTCACGTGGGAAATCGCAAGCATCCGTGTGCGGGGTGTGAGCAGCTCGCGGAGTTTCCGCAACGTTCGGCCGTCGTCGCCACCATCACCGATCTCGGCGATCCGCACTTCCACTCCGAACCGGTCGTGCAGCACCTGGAGCGAGCCGAGCACGGCGATGTGCTCCAGGCTCGTCGTGACGACCTCATCGCCGGGCATCCAGGCGTGCGCCCAGAGGCCCGCGTTCACCCCGTCGGTGGTGCAGTGCGTCAGCGCGATCGCCGCGGGCGCGGCGCCGAGGAGCGCGGCGACGACGGCACGCGCCTCATCCAGTCGGTCCCGGAGATCCTGCGCGTGGTCTTCGGAGGCCCGGCCGAAGCGCACCTCCTGATCCTCGATCTGGCGCATCGCGGCGACGGTCTCCGCGGGCAGCGGGCCCGAGGTGCCCGCGTTCAGGTAGATGGAGGCCTGGGTCGCCGGCAGCAGCGTGCGCAGTTGCTCGACCTTCTCGCGATCGGCCGGCGTGGGGACTGGCATGGGCCGCTATCATACCGGCCGATGCCCCCCGCCTACGCTCGCCCCGAGCTGCTCGCCAGCGTCGACTGGGTGGCTGAGAACCTGCACCGCGCCGGCGTCCGGCTTGTCGATTGCCGCTGGCGGACCGACGGCACAGCCTCCGAGATGTTCGCCGCCAAGCACATTCCCGGCGCGGTGTTCCTCGACTGGGCCGCCGAGCTCGTCGACACGAGCGATCCGACGCCTTTCCAGCTCGCGGGCCCGGAGCAGTTCGCCGCGGCGATGAGCCGGGCCGGCATCGGCGACGGGATGACGGTCGTGCTGTACGACGACGCGGCGAGCCTTTATGCCGCCCGCGTCTGGTGGAGCCTGCAGGTGTACGGCTGTGAGTCGGCGCGCATCCTGAACGGCGGCTGGCCGGCCTGGCTGGAGACGGGTCGACCCACGTCGAGCGCCCAGCCACGGCTCGAACCGGCGACCTTCACGCCGCGCGCCGATTCGCGCCGCAGGCTCTCCACCGCGGACGTGCAGGCGCTGCTCGGCTCCGGGGACGTGGAGCTCGTGGACGCCCGCCCGCCGGCCGATTTCAAGGGACAGCAGGGCACCTCGCGGCGCCTGGGCCACCTCCCCGGCGCGAGCAACATCCCGGCGACGCTCCTGACCGAGCCCGGCAGCCAGCGGTTTCGCTCGGCCGACGACCTGGGGCACATCGCGGCGAGCGCCGGGCTATCACGGAACCGACGGATCGTCACGTATGACGGCGCGGGTCTGGGCGCCGCGAAGGTCGCGTTCACGCTCGCCCTGCTCGGGTACCCCGATGTCGCGGTCTATGACGCGGGCTGGGCGGAGTGGGGCGCGCGGCTCGATCTCCCGCTGAACCGCTAGGCACCCTCGCGCCAGGGGTCGCTGCCCGGTTCGGACGCGTTCGGCACGTCGCGCCACGGATCGCTGCCCGAGGGTGCGCCGGGCGTGCCCGGTGCGTCGCGCCACGGATCGCTGCCCGAGTCGGACGCATTCGGCGCCCGGTCGGGTGCGCTCAACCACGGGTCGTTGCCGGCGGCGGAGCCAGGCGAAGCGGCGCCGCCCGTCGCCGGCACCGGATCGGATGCACCCGCCTCGCCAGCGGCCGCCTCCGGCGTGGTCGCGGGCCCGGCCCAGACGTCGCGCTCCTCGTACGGCGCGAGGATCTGGGCGCGTGCATGGTTGAACGCGAGCATCTGGACGGGGGTACGCGCTTCGTTCAGCCGGTCCGACCAGAACGCGGCGTCGGTGACCGGCACGAAGCGCCCCTGCAGCTCGCCCAGCGCCTGGCTCAGGCTCCGATCCGGGAGCAGGTGGATGTGGCCGACGATCCGGAACGGCGGGAGGCTGATGAGCGCCTGCTGCGGCACCTTCACCGTGCGCAGCTCCGGCGTCGCGGCCACCTCCTCGGCGGCGAAGGCGAAGAGCACCGTCGAGAGGTTGATCTGGGCGAACGGCGCTCGCTCGACCAGCGCCCGGGAACCGAACTCCTCGAAGACCGCCTCCTCGACGACCAGGAACGGCTCGCCGGGAACGGTGAGCGCGTCGGTGAGGCGTCGCTGACGGGTGCGCAGCACCGCGCGCACCACGTAGCTGTCGGTGTAGAGCGTGACATGCATCTCGCCGCGCACGGCGAGCGGATCCTCGAACGTCGCCTGGGCAAGCGGATCGCGACGGACCAGGAACTGCTCTGTCACGGGCGGAGCATACGACGCGCGGCACGCGTTCCGGAAGCCCGAAACGGCTCGACCGTCGCAGCAGGGCGCGCTGACGCCCTCCTCACGCACCTGGACGCGCTCCCCACGTCCCCGGAAGCGCGCGTCACGCGCCTGGACGCGCCGGTCGCGAACATGGAGACGCCCGCATCGCGATCCCTAGAATTGACCCGATGACCGCCGTGCATCGGTCGCCCGTTGGCCCCTCGCACATCCGGGTCTGGGCCGTGCTCGTGCTGGCCGCGCTGGCGATCGGCTCGGCGGGCTTCATGGTGCTCGAGGGGTGGACGCTCCTCGATGCGCTGTTCATGACGGTGATCACCATCACCACCGTCGGGTTCCAGGAGGTGCACCCGCTCGACCCGGCCGGGAAGGTCTGGACCATGCTGGTGACCCTCACCGGTGTCGGGCTGTTGTTCGGGTTCGTGGGGATCGTCGCGGAGTACCTGCTGGCGGAGGCGACGAGCGGCAAGCGGGAGGCGAGTCGGATGGCTGCGGCGATGGCGACACTGCACGATCACTTCGTGCTCTGCGGGTACGGGCGGGTCGGCTCGACGGTGGCACGCGGACTGCGCCACGACGGCGAAGATGTGGTCGTCATCGACATCCACCCGGAGTCCCTGGCCCGGGCGACGCAGGAAGGCTTTCTCTGCGTGTCCGGCGATGCCACCGACGACGCGACGCTGCGGCAGGCGGGGATCGAGCGCGCCCGCGGCCTGATCACCACCGTCGACGCCGACGCCACGAACGTGTACGTCATCCTCTCGGCCCGCGTTCTGAACCCGCGCCTGTTCGTCGTCGCGCGGGCCAACGCCGCGAGCGCCGAGGCCAAGCTCCTGCAGGCGGGTGCCGATCGCGTCGTGTCCCCATACACGATGGCCGGGCGGCGCCTGGCCGGGCTGGCGCTGCGTCCGCGGGTGGTGGATTTCATCGACGCGGCGCTCTCGCATGGTGAGCTTGCGTTCGCGCTCGAGGAGGTGACGGTCGAGCCCGGCGGGAGGCTGGACGAGGCATCGGTCGGGCAGCTCCGCCAGGAGGGGATCTTCACGCTCGCCGTCGTCCGCGAGGATGGGCAGTACGAGGCGAACCCGGTGCAGGATCGCCGCCTCACAGCGGGAGAGATCCTGATCGTCTCGGGGGAAGCCTCGGTCCTCTCGGCGCTCCGCGAGACAGGCTGATCGGCCGCCGGGCAGCTGCTCGCCCCACTCGGGTCGCCAAGCCAGGTCCCGGCAGCAGCAGCGATCAGCCGGCGAGGGCGGCCACCGCCGAGAGCGTGTCGGACTCGGCCGGGGACTTGTCCTGCCGGAGTCGGGCGATCCGCGGGAACCGCAGGGCGAAACCCGACCCGTGCCTGCTCGACCGTTGCACGCGGTCGAACGCCACCTCGACGACGACCACCGGCTCGACCAGCCGGAAACGCCCCAGGCGCTGCAGCGTGTGCGCCTCGAACCAGCGCGTCATCTCGGCGATCTCCGCGTCCGTCAACCCGCTGTATGCCTTGCCCAGCGTGACAAGCTCGCCCGCGTGCCCCGGCCGGTCGTCGCGCACGGCGAACGTGTAGTCGGAGAGCACCCCGTGCCGCTTCCCGTGGCCGACCTCGACCCCCACGACCACGCAATCGAGGGTGGCGAGCGCCTTCTTCAGCTTCAGCCAGCTGAAGCCGCGCCGGCCCGGCGTGTAGCCTCTGGCGGGATCCTTCGCCACCAGCCCCTCGTTGGCCCGGGAGCGTGCGGCGACGAACGCCTGCTCGAGGGCATCCCGCCCATCCACAGTCGTGCGGTGTGCGAGCGCGAACCGGTCACCCTCGATCCCGAGCGACTCGAGGCGGCGGCGCCGCTCCTCGAGAGGATGGTCGAGCAAGGACGTCGGCTCCACGTCCTGCCCCATCCGGAGCAACAGCACGTCGAACACCATGTACCCCGCGGGGATGCTCGCCAGCATTGCCGCCGAAGGCGCCTTGCGGCCGAGGCGCTGCTGGAGCGTGGCGAACGGCAGCGCCTCGCCTCTCTGCATCGCCAGCAGCTCGCCGTCCAGGATGCCGTCCCACTCGAATGGACGCGCGGCGTCCACGACCTCGGGAAACTGGGCAGTGATGTCGTGCAGGTCGCGGCTGAACAACCGCACATCACCACCGCGGCGGTGCAGCTGCGCCCGGATCCCGTCGTACTTGTCCTCCGCCCAGACACGCTGACCCAGACGGCGCAGGATCTCGTCCTCGTCCCGGGCGGGCGAGGCGAGCATCGGCAGGAGCGGCCGAAATAGTCTCGGGCGCGCCTCGGCGAGGCGGTCGTCCCGGGCCAGCAGCGCCGTCTCGCCGATGTCTCCGGTCGCCATGTCGGCGCGCTGCACGTCTCCCAGCGGTCGGCCGAAGGCGGATGCGATGGCCGACTCCACGAGCCCGTCGCGGAGCCCGATGCGCAGCTCGCCGGTCAGCACCTTCACCACGTACATCCCGCTGAGCGGGTCGCAGCGGCCAAGGAGATCCGCGAGAAGCTGGACGCGACGGGCCTGCCCGCCCGCCTGGACGATCGCCGCGAAGGCCCGCGC
>JBJKRK010000209.1:0-4536 GCA_046704705.1 Candidatus Limnocylindrales bacterium
CCTCCGGTCTTGCCCGCGGTGCCGTCCGCTCGCCCGCGGTGGAGCCCGCCTGGCCCATGTCGCCGCCCGACCGGCCCGTGGCAGAGCCCGCCTGCCCATGTCGCCGCCTGCCCCGGACGGGTGGCCCGGTACGATACGTTCGATGGACGACCTCGGCCGTGCCGCGCCCCCGCCCCCCTCCGGACCGCTCGCCGGGCTCGTCGTGTGCGAGCTCGCCACGGTGCTCGCGGGCCCGTACTGCGGCATGCTCCTGGCGGATCTCGGTGCAGACGTGATCAAGGTCGAGCCGCCCGGAGGCGACGGGACACGGGCATGGGGTCCTCCGTACGCGGGGGCGCCGGAGCCGAACGCCGATTACCCGGCCGACGACCCGCGATCCGGCCCCCAGTACCCGGGCGAATCGGCGTACTACCTCTCGATCAACCGCAACAAACGCGGCCTGCGCCTGGATCTGCGGCATCCGGCGGGCCACGAGGTGCTGCGCAGGCTGCTGGCCCGCAGCGACATCCTCGTCGAGAACTACCGTGTCGGCGGGCTCGAGCGGCTCGGGTTCCCCGATGCGCGGATCGAGCAGATCAACCCGCGCCTGATCCACCTGGCGATCACCGGCTTCGGCCCCGACGGGCCGTACGCGGATCGACCGGGGTACGACTTCGTGGTGCAGGCGATGGCCGGCCTGATGTCGATCACCGGGCAGCCCGACGAGGCAGGCGGGGAACCCACCAAGGTGGGCGTCGCGATCGCCGACCTGGCGACCGGGATGCTCGGCGCGGTCGCCGTGCTCGCTGCGCTCGCCGGGCGGGAACGCCCAGGCTCGTCGGCCGCGGGTCGCGGGCAACGCATCGACATCAGCCTGTTCGAATCCACCCTGGCCTGGCTCGCCAACCAGGCCGGCAACTATCTGGTGGGCGGCATCGTGCCCGGGCGCCTGGGCAACCGCCATCCCAACATCACTCCCTACGAGACATACCGCACCGCCGACGGCGTGCTCGCGGTGGCCGTCGGCTCCGAGCGCCAGTGGCCGCGTTTCTGCGACGCGCTCGGGATGGCGGAACTGGCGGTCGATCCACGCTTCGCCTCGAATGCGGCTCGCGTGCGCCACCGGGACGCACTGCGCGCCGCGCTGGAGGAGCGTTTTCTGACGGCGCCGGCCGCGGAGTGGTTCGGCCGCCTTTCGGCGGCGGAGATCCCCTGCGGCCCGATCAACGACCTGGCGGCCGTGTTCAACGACCCACAGGTCGCGGCGCGCCAGATGGTGGCGGCCACATCCCACCCGACGATCGGGGCGCTCCGCCTGCCGGGAGTGCCCTTCAAGCTCGCGGCGACACCGGCGTCGGTCCGCACGGCGCCACCGCTGCTCGGCCAGCACAGCGACGAGATCCTGGCCTGGCTGGGGTACGGGCAGTCGGAGATCGAGCAGTTGCGCGCCGGCCGCGTGGTGTGAGGCAGGGGCAGGCCCGCCGGGAGCCGGCCGCCACACGCGCGTGGGCGGCGCACGCCCGCGTGAGATCGATGCGGGCGCGAACGGAGCGGCCCGCCCCGCCCCCGGTCGGCATTGAGCGCGGTCATGCACTGCTAGACTCCGCACGATCGACCGGCCCCACGAGATCGAATGGCCCACGAAGGAGGAAGGCGGGATGGCAGACGAGCGCGAGCGCTGGGCGCTCATCCTGGGCGCCAGCAGCGGCTTCGGGGAAGCGACCGCGCTCGCACTGGCGGCCGACGGCTACCACGTCGCCGGCGTCCACCTCGATCGGCGCGCCGGCATGGCGCATGTCGAGGAGATCCGGCGGCAGATTGCCGATCTGGGTCGCAAGGCAGTCTTCTTGAACATGAACGCGGCCGATGACGCGCAGCGTGCTGAGGCGATCTCGGTCCTGGGCCGGCATTTCGAGGAATCGCGCGTGGAGGGCCGTCATCCGTACGTGCGGGTGCTTCTCCATTCCCTCGCTTTCGGCACCCTCAAGCCGTTCGTCGCCGACGACCCAGGTGCGGCCATCAACCGCCGGAACATGGAGATGACGCTCGATGTGATGGCGCACAGCCTGGTGTACTGGGCGCAGGACTTGCTCCGCGGCGGCTTCCTCGAGACGGGCTCACGGATCTACGCCATGACGAGCGAGGGCTCGACGCGCGTGGTCGGCAGCTACGGGGCGGTCAGCGCCGCCAAGGCCGCGCTCGAGTCCCACTGCCGGCAGCTCGCAACCGAGCTGGCCCGGCGCGGTACCGGCATCGTCTGCAACGCGATTCGTGCCGGTGTGACCCTGACGCCCGCGCTCTCCAAGATCCCCGAGCAGGAAGAGCTCGTCGCGGAGGCCCGGCGGAGGAACCCGTCGGGACGCCTCACCACCCGGGAGGACGTGGCGCGCGCGATCGTCGCGTTCTCGCGCGACGGCACGGAATGGATGACCGGCAACGTCCTCGGGGTTGATGGCGGCGAGTTCATCGCGGGCTGAGGACCTCGCGGTGGGCGGCTGCGTGATCGTCATCGGCGCCATCAATGTCGACCTCGTCGTGGCGGGGGTGGCGCTGCCGCAGCCCGGAGAAACGGTGGTCGGCGGGCGGTTCAGCCAGCACCAGGGCGGCAAAGGGGGCAACCAGGCCGTCGCGGCAGCTCGGGCGCTGCACGGCGGGCCGTCCGAGGGATGCGTCGCGATGGTCGGCGCGGTGGGTGATGACCCCCTCGGTCGCTCGGCGGTGGCGGCGCTCGAGGCGGAGCGGATCGATACGCGGTACGTGCTCACCCGGACGAGCGATCCGACGGGCGTCGCGCTCATCGTCGTCGACGAGGAAGGCAACAACCAGATTGCGGTCGCGCCCGGCGCCAACGCCACGGTCACCCCCGCCGAGGTGGAGACGGCGCTGGCGAACCTCGCCACCCCTGACTCGGTGCTGCTCGCCAGCCTGGAGGTTCCGGTCGACACGATCCTCGCCGCGGCATTCGTCGCCAGGTCGGTGGGTGCCCGCCTTGTCCTGAACCCTGCCCCCGCCGTCGATGTTCCGGCGGCGCTGCTGCGGCTGGCCGGCTACCTCACGCCCAACGAACATGAGCTCGACCTGCTGGTCCCCTCGCTTCCCGCGCAGCCGGAGCTCGCGGCGAGGCGCCTGGTCGAGCTGGACCGGGCACTCAGCGTGGCAGTCACGCTCGGTGCCCAGGGCGTGGTCGCAACCGGCCCGGAGGGTGACGCGCACTTCCGCGCGCTCGACGTCGAAGTAGTCGACACGACGGGGGCCGGTGACGCGTTCAACGGCGCATTCGCGGCCGCGCTGGCCGAGGGGCGACCGTTCCTGGAAGCCGTCCGGCGCGGACGCTCGGCGGGCGGACTCGCCACCACGAAGGCCGGCGCGAGGGACGGCATCCCGACACGCCACCAGATCGACCACGCGCGTGAACCCCGCTGACGACCGCCCCGAGTTGGGCGCCCGACCGGTCGATCGTCCCGAGCAGGACATGCCGGCCGCGGACCAGCCCGAGCCCGACGCAGCATCGGTCGTCGACCCGGGCGGGCTGCGTGACTTCGCCCTGGAGCGCTTCTTCGATCGCTTCGAGTTCGCCTTTCCGTTCCAGGTGGGGTCATCCGATCCTGAGACGCTGCCGGTCGGCGAGCTGCTGCGCGACTATGCCGACGACGACGGCCGCGCGCTCTGGGCGTCGCTCTCGCTCGGATACCGCACGGCCTCTGGCGACCCGGAACTGCGCGCAGCGATCGCGGCGCTGTACCGGGCCCGCGCCGCCACCGACGTCGTCGTGACGGTGGGCGCGTCCGAGGCGCTGTTCCTCGCGTTCTCGGCGCTCGTGCGCCCGGGCGACCGAGTGGTTGCGCTGACCCCCGCGTACCAGTCGCTCCTGGAGGTGCCCCGCACGCTCGGCGCGGCGCTCGAGCTGGTCGATGTCCGCCCCGTCGACGGCTGGCGCTTCCCGTTGCAGCGCCTGCTCGACGCCCTCCGGCCGGGGGTCAATACCCTGGTGTTGAACGTGCCGCACAACCCCACCGGCGCGACCGTCACGGCCGACCAGCTGGCCCGGATCGTCGAGCGTTGCGAGGAGCTCGGCATCAGGATCGTGGGCGACGAAGTCTACCGGGGGCTCGAGTGGGCGAGCGCGACGCCGCCGGCCGTGACGGAGCTTTCGGATCGGGCATGCTCGATCGGCGTCACCTCGAAGGTCTACGGGCTCGCAGGGTTGCGGATCGGGTGGATCGTCACGGCCGACCGGGAACTGCGACGGCGGATCGTGGCCATCAAGGACTACACCACGCTCTGCGCCCCGGGTCCGTCGGAGGTGCTCGCGACCGTCGCGGTCCGGGCGCACGTGCGGTTGCGCGACCGGACGCGCACCCGCTGCCTGGCGAACATGCAGCAGCTCGATGCGTTCGTCGCGGAGCACCCCGGCCTGATCGAATGGCGGCACCCTGCCGCGAGCACGGTGGCGCTCGCGAAGATCGCCCCGCCGCTCCTGGAGCGCCATGACCACGATCCGGAGCGTGTCTTCGCCGCGTGGGGGGAGCGGGGCGGCGTGGTCGTCGCGCCGGGGAG
>JBJKRK010000210.1:0-8234 GCA_046704705.1 Candidatus Limnocylindrales bacterium
GCGCCCTGGCGACACTCCGCCGCGCGCGCAGCCGGCCGGCGCCCTGGCTATACTCGGCCCCGGACCGCCTCCGCCGGCGCGGGTCGTGGCGGGCGGCCGCGGTGGAGAGCATGCATGCAGACGACCCAGACCGATTTCATCTCGCTCGGCCGACAGCACCTCTCCCCCGTGCTGGGCCGCTACTTCGAACGCGGCTTCGTGCGCGGCGACGGCCACCACCTGTACGACATCGACGATCGGGCCTACCTCGACTTCGCCTGTGGCATCGCAACCACGGTCCTCGGTCACCGGCACCCGGCCGTCACGCAGGCGATCGTGCGCCAGGCGGACACCCTGCTCCACACGTGCAGCGCGCTGGGGTACCTGGAGCCGGTGAGCGAGCTGGCCGCCGCGATCGCGGCGCACCTACCCGCACCGCTCGACACCGTCTTCTTCGCCAACTCCGGCAGCGAGGCGATCGAGGGTGCCATCAAGCTGGCGCGGCGCGTGACCGGCCGACCGGGCATCGTTGGCTTCACCGGCGCCTTCCACGGCAGGACCATGGGCGCCGTCGCGCTGACCAGCTCGAGCCTCAACTACCGCACCGGCTACGAGCCGCTGTTGCCTGGCGTCTACCTCGCGCCGTTCCCCAACGTGTACGAGGCCGGCGGCGACGAGCGCCGTGCGACCGACGACGCGCTCGCCGGGCTCCGCCGCCTGTTCGCGACGCAGATCCCGGCGTCCGAGGTCGCAGCTGTGGTGATCGAGGCAGTCCAGGGCGAGGGCGGCTACAACCCCGCACCGGTCGCGTTCCTGCAGGGGCTCCGCCAGCTGTGCGATGAGCATGGGATCCTTTACGTGGCCGACGAGGTCCAGTGCGGGTACGCTCGGACCGGCAGGATGTGGGGCTTCGAGCACGCCGGCATCGTCCCCGACGTCGTGTGCATCGCCAAGGCGATCGCCAACGGGCTCCCGCTCTCGGCGATCGTCTCGCGACGGGAGCTCCAGGAGCGCTGGGGCAAGGGCGCGCACGGGACCACCTTCGGCGGGAACCCTGTCGCCTGCGCGGCGGGCCTCGCGGTGCTCCACACGATCGACGAACAGCAGCTCGTGTCGAACGCGGCGGCGCGCGGCGACGAGCTGATGATGGGCCTGCGGCAGCTTGCGACGCGCGACGAGGGCATCGGCGACGTCCGCGGACGGGGGTTGATGCTCGGGGTCGAGTTCACCGATCCGGTGTCGCGGCGCGCGGATGGCGAACGTTGTGAGCGCGTGATGCAGGCCTGCGCAGACCGCGGGCTGCTCGTGTTGAGCTGCGGGGTCGAGCACCAGGTCATCCGCTGGATCCCTCCGCTGGACGTGACAGGGGACGAGATCCGGCAGGCGCTCGGCATCTTCGAGGAAGCGCTGCGGGCGTAGCCAGGGCGGTGGCCTGAGAGGCGACGCAGCCTGTCTGGTCGCCTCTCAGATGACCGAGATTCGGAACGGCCGGTGGGCACACGCGGCCGTTCCGGGGGACAGGCGAGATGGGAACCGCACGGCGTCCGTCGGGCAATCGGACCGCGTGCACGAACGGCCGGGCCACGCGGTGGCGCCGCGTGCGTTCGGGGACATCGGGCGATGCGGCCGCCGGGCGCAGATGTCGGCCGCCGCTAGCTCCGACGGTTGAGGAACTGGATGACGTCCTGGTATCGGAAGCGCCGGTCGCCGCGCTTGCAGACCCGGTAGAAGGGCAGCTCTCCGCGGTCACCCAGCCGCTTCACCGTGTTGACGTGCAGGTGCAGCAGCCTGGCCACTTCGCTGGCCGTCAACATGGGCTCGAGTTCGTTGGCTGCCATTGACGACATGTGCTGTCACTCCCGCAGATGCCCGCCTCCGTGCCGAGGCTCGCCTTGCCGTCGCGGGCCGGTGAGGTGCGGTCCGCGCGACTCGTGAGGGCACTGTAGGGGTCGGGAATCCGGGCAACAAGCCGTACTTTGGGGCGCCGCCGGTACTACGGATGTCGACGATGCGCACCGCGCCGCCAGACATCCAGGCGTCAGCCCACGGCGCGCCCGACAAGGGTGCCGATGGAGAACGTGATCGCAGCAGCCACGAGGCCGAAGACGACCTGTCGCAGGCCGGACCGCAGCGCGTCGGTACCGGTGACGATGGTGATCGCCGCACCGACCGCCATCAGGGCGGCCGCCGAGCAGACCAGCGAGGCGACGATGCCCGCCGTCCCGCTCAGCACCAGGAACGGAGCGAGGGGCACGATCGCGCCGAGCGAGAACAGGAGGAAGGATGTCCCGGCCGCGACGTATGCCGATCCTCCCAGCTCGTCAGGATCGATTCCCAGCTCTTCGCGCGCCAGCGTGTCGAGCGCCTGCCCCTGCTCGCCTCCCACGATCTGAGCGGCAAGCAGGCGTGCCTGCGCTTCGGGCACGCCCTTGGATTGGTAGATGAGCGCCAGCTCCTCCTCCTCTTCCTCGGGGATCGCCGTCAACTCCTCGGCTTCGACCTCGATCTGATGCGCGTACAGCTCGCGCGCGCTCTGCACGGAGAGCCACTCCCCCAATGCCATCGAGAGGGCCCCGGCGAAGAGACCGGCGAGTCCGGCCACGATCACCGCCGCATTCGTGCCGGCCGCGCCGGCCACGCCCATCACCAGGCTGAGATTGGAGACCAGCCCGTCGTTCGCGCCCAGGACCGCGGCGCGCAGCGCGTTGCCGCCGCTCGCCCGGTGGCGGCCCTCGATGCGGGCCACCACTCCTCCCTCGAGCCCCTTCCCGCCGGAGAGCTCGTGGAACAGCCGGGCGTGGCTGCGCTCATCCCGAGGCAGGCTCGTCCCCTGCGTCTCGGGCTGCGCGTCGTACATGCCGCGGTCGGTGCGCTCGCGGCCGGCGACGGTGGCGACGATCAGGCCGGGTCCGAACCGTCGGGCCAGAGCCACGAGCACGCGGGCGCGCCAGGACGGCCGCACATCGGACGGCCTGCTGCCCGCCTGCTCGAGCCGCTGCGCCCAGACCGCCCCGTGGCGCGCCTCCGTCTCCGCGAGCCGGCGGTACAGCTGCTGCAGCGGCTCGCTCTCCTCGGCCTCAGCCATGGCGCGGTAGATCGCGACGCCATCGACCTCGCCCTGGTAGTTGTCACGGTATCGCCTGATATCGGACGGCGTGGCCTGTGCCATGGTCCTCCTTCGCTCCGCGCCCACACCTTTCTGGAGGCCGGACCGGCCCGAGCGTACGCTCGCCGGCCACGCCACGACAGAGCCGTTCAGCCGGCCTCAGGGCCCGCGGAAGACGCTCAGGCAGTCATGGAGCGACGGAGGCTGTTCCACCGGCCGCGGCAGGTCGCGACCATGCGGCGCGCACAATCTCACCCAGCGCGCATCGCCGACGGAGACGCCTTGTGCGGTCAGGCGCTGCTCTGACGCGGTCAGCCGGTTGACGCGGTTCAGCTCGGAGCGGTCACCTTGTTCGCCGGATCGTTGATGTTGGTGATGTCCACCGACATGCTGTAGGTCCCCGAAGCACCTCCTGCCGCAGCGGACCCGCGCACGGCCCAGCTCACCGGGAAGCCGCCGTCCTTGGCGATCCACACGTCGGCGTGCCAGTCACCGGTGACGCCGTGCAGCGTCGCGTACTGCTCGAGGACGGCCGTATCCGCCTGGAAATGGTGACAGGCGACGCCGTTCTTCTCCTCGTCGCCGACGAGCTTGTAGCCTGACGCGAAGTCGGTGAAGTTCGTGCTGAACAGCTTCTCCGGCAGGAACGCGTCGAAGCTGCCCGCCATGCCCTCGGCCCCCGCCGCCGGAACCTCGGTCAGCATGCCGTCCGCACCGACCCAGGCCCGGTCGCCGATGAGGACGTAGCTGAGCTGGCTCTCGCTCGCCGCGGCGTCCGTCGACGAGGCAGTGAGATCGAACCGCACCGCCCGCGCGGGCTTGAGCACGACCGTCCCGGTCATCTTCACGCTGCCGCCGGAGGTCCCCGCCTCCGTGGTCACACCCTGACCTTCCATCGCGACGGCGAAGCGATACGAGGTCAGGTCGGCGAGATTCGCGGTCGCCGAACCGAAGAACGATGCGGCGGTCACCAACTGGTTCGCGACGGGCGCCGACGACCCGGCGGCCACCGGGGAGCCCGACGCACCTCCCTCCGCGGCCTGCGTGGTCGCAGTGCTGGAGCCGGATGAACCGCAGGCAGCGCTCACCAGCGCGGCAGTCGCGATCGCCGCGAGCAGCGACGGAAACGGGCGAGGCCGTCCCGAGATCGGCGAGTTCATGTCATCCCTCCCGGATCGCGCCGCCTGGGCATCAAGGCGCGTTCCGTCGCGATGGTGGCACGATCGGCTGCGCGATGCCAGAGGCAAGTTGCAGGGTCCGGGGAACCGCCTGCGCGGTGCCTGCCTCAGGCGCCTGGCCGAAGTCGAGCGCGTCTGCCTCAGGCGCCTGGCCGAAGCTCGAGCGCGTCCGCCAGCGTCCGCCACTCCGCGAGGGGCAGCGCGTCCCGGTCGGCCGTGATGACCTGCAGGCACACGTGGTCGGCGCCCGCATCGAAGTGCTCGTCGATCCGACGGCGCACCGCGGCGGCGTCGCCCCAGGCGACGATGGCGTCCACCAGGCGGTCGCTTCCGCCGTGCCGCAGATCCTCGGGGGCGAACCCGATCCGCAGCAGGTTGTTCGTGTAGTTCGGCGCGCGCAGGTACGTTTCCATGTGACCTCGCGCAAGGGTGCGGGCCCGTTCCGGATCGACCTCGAGGACCACGGCCTGCTCGGGCGCGAGCAACGGCCCCGAGCCCAGGACGCTGCGCGCCATGCGCGTGTGGTCGGGGCTCACGAAGTACGGATGCGCACCCAGGCTGCGGTCCCGCGATAGGGCGAGCATGCGCGGTCCGAGCGCCGCGAGCACGAGCTCATCCCTGGGTACGGGCCTGCCCGTCGCGGCCAGATCGCCGAGGTAGCTCCGCATGACCGCGAGGGGATGTTCGTAGCGTTGTCCGGTCTGCGCCTCGACCAGGTGCGCGTGGCTGACCCCGAGACCGAGCAACGTGCGCCCCGGGTGGTCGCGGCGCATCCGGGTGTGGGCTTCGGCCACGTCGTCGGGCGAGTTCGTCCAGACGCTCAGGATCCCCGAGGCGACGGTCAGCCCGTGCGTGGCCCCGACCATCTTTCTCGCCAGCGGGAAGTAGTCACGCGCGGCACCTCCGGGCATCCACACGGCGCCATACCCCAGAGCCTCCAGCTCCGCCGCTGCCTCGACGCTGCGCTCGGCCTCGCCGTATCGCAGCTGCCTGCTCCAGATACCGATCCTGCCCAGTCGCGTCACGGGCTTCCTCCGCTGCGGTGTCGCGTTCGATCCTAGGCCCACCGGCGCACAGACGCGGGACACTCGTGGTCGGAGGGACGGCCCAGCCGTCATGGCCAGGTCCGCCGCGGTTGACAGGGCCGTCACGGGTCCGGGGCGACTGGCAGGGCCGTCACAGGTCCGCCGCGGCGGATAGGGCTGCAACAGGTCCCACCGGCCCTGCTCGACCGGGTAGTCGAGTCGGGCCGTGCGGCCCTCGCGCGCCTCCTCCCGGGATTGCAGGGTAATAGAAGGTCCAGCGCCTCCCTTTCGACTGGACCCGGATGGGCCGGGCGGCTCGGGCGACGGGCATACCCTTGAGCCGCCCCCCGTCCCTCTTCTCTCGCGGACCCCGAATTCGGGTCCAGGCGGCGACGCAATCGTCGCCCGGCCGGACGCCGCGCATGCGACACTGTTCGCCCGATGCTGCAGATGGACCTGCTCGGTTGGATCGTGGTCGGCTTTCTCGCCGGCATGCTCTCGGGGATGGTCGTCCCCGGCCGGAGCGCGCGCGGCTGTCTGCCCAACATCCTGGTGGGAGTGCTCGGCGGCCTCCTGGGTGGCTGGCTCGCGCGCGAAGCTCACCTGGGCGACGCGTCGGGTTTCATCGGGGCCATCGTCGTCGCTTTCGTGGGCGCCGTGATCGTACGGCTGGTCATCGCGGCGGTCGCGCAGGAGCAGCGCTGACCTGCCCCCGCACGGCACGCCAAACTGGGGGCCGATCCTTCGTCCATTTGGCACTCCCCGCGCGTGGCTCTGTGCGAGTATGAGGAGTGCAGGCGCCCGGCACGGGGCGCGGCGGAGGGAAGAGAGGATGCTCGGGCACACGCCAACGCGCGTGGCGGCTGCCGGCTGGGGGATGGCCATCGGTGCCTCGCTCGGCTTGCTGGCCGGACTGCTCATGTCGGCGAGTCTCGCCCCCATGGTGGTGGCGGGCGTCGTTGCCGGGCTCCTCATCGGTGGCATCGTCGATCTCGACCGGCTGCGCTCGTAGCGGCGACCCGCCGTTCAGCCGCGGATTGCGAACTCTTCACCTGTCTGCGGGCGTCGGCTCAACCGCTGGGCCTCATGCTTTCGTGCGTTTCCGGGGGACGACGTACGGAGATGTCCCGTGGCTGTGTACTTCAGCGATGCGGCCGGCGGGGGGAGCATCCGTGTCCTGACGCGTGGCGCGCTCGCTCGCGCCACCCTGCTTCTGGCGCTTGGCGCGCTCGCTCGCGCCACTCTGCTCCTGGCGGACGAACGCCGGGAGCCTGACCAACCGGATCCGAATCCGGCCTCGCCCGATGACGGGCACGCGACGGGAACACCCTTCGACCCGTTCGCCGACTATTACCGCATGGAGGCCGATCCGGACGACCCCTGCCTCGACTGACGGCCTCGCTCGCCGCCGTGATGGGGGTCGATCTCACTGTGGGTGGGTGCGCCCACATCAGGCCGGCGGCCCGCCCTCGTCGAGCGTCACACCAGCCGGATCGCTGGCCCGCGTGCGGGGCTTCGCGTGCGTGGACTGTTCCGTCCGCGACGCGAGCATGCCCTCGAGACGGGCGATGACGGGGCGCGCCTCCAGGCGGGCGAGCGTCTCCCTGGCCACTCCGGCCGCCGTCACGACCTCGCCGTGGCCGGGATCGAGCAGCGTGGCCATGTCGAGCCCGGCAAGCGCCTCATCCCACACGAGGCCCAGATCGCGCCAGCCGCGCAGCGCGTCTCGATAGAGCGCGAGGGCGTCGCCAGTCCGCCCCTCCAGCGCCGCCAGGCCCGCGCGGATCGTCGTTCGATCGGTCTCGATGGCCCCACCGTGTATGCCCGAGGCGTCGAGTTGCGTAAGGTCCGCGCGGGCGGCCGCGGCATCTCGCATCCACAGCGCACAGCGGGCCGCTCGCGCGAGCGACCCTGCGAGGTTGTTCGCGCTCGTCTCGGCCACGTGGCGCCAGATGGTTCGCGCCTCGTCGAGGCGCCCGGTGCTCCAGGCCTCGAACGCGACGCCGAGTCCACCCGCCGCACGCACGAACTCACTCCGGTCCGCCGTCATGAGCTCCTTGAGTTCCGCGAGGAGGTCGGGACGAGGTTCGCCCCGGAGCGCATGGAGACAGACCGCGTTCTGCACCAGGTTCGAGCGATCGGCCGGATCGAGGTCATCGGCGAGCGCGGCCTCGATCTCGCCGAGGGCCCAGGACCAGTCACCCGTGCGGAGCGCGTGCTCCGCCGCGTTGCCGAGCAGGATGATCGCGATGGGACGCTCGCCGAGCCGGCGCGCCAGCACGAGGCCTGCCCGCGCGGTCTCGAGCCCGGCGCGTGGATCGCGGCTCGCCTCGAGCCCGGTGACGTTGACGTACGCGCGGAGCTGGGTCGTCCCCAGGCCGCGCGCCTCGGCCAGCTGCCGGCCGGCCTGGAGCGCGCCGAGCCCCTCGTACCCCCGACCGACGAACGCCAGCGCCGAGCCCTTCGTCACGAGCGTGTCCGCCACGATCGCGACCTGATCGGCACGCTCGGCGACCTCGAGCACCTGATCGGACACGTCGATCGCGCGGCGGTTGTCGTCCTGGAACATGAGCGCCCGTGCGAGCTGGCCCTGGAGCGCCATGAACGCCGGCTCGCCGGCGAGGTCCGCGTACTCCCCGGGGGCGGGCTCGAGGACGGCAAGCGCCTCCGTCGTCCGGTAGGCCGAGAGGAGCGCGCGGCCGAGCGCGGCGATGACGCTCACAGTCGCCGCGCGATCGCCCAGCGTCTGCTCCGCGGCGAGCGCGGCCTGCAGGTGCGCCACCGCCTGATCGTGCCGGCCCGCGACGGACGCCTCCTCCCCCGCGCGCTGCATGAGGGTAGCTCGCTCGGACGGATCCGAGGCCACCGTGAGCGCCTGCTCGAGGAAGGCCACCGCGTGCTCGGGAGCGCCGAGCGCGGCGGCGCGCTCGGCGGCGGCCTTCAGCG
>JBJKRK010000211.1:0-20503 GCA_046704705.1 Candidatus Limnocylindrales bacterium
CCAGGTGGACGTTTCCATGCTCATGATGGGCTGGTTCCTTGTTCCGTCATGCTGCGGTGCGCCGCCGGCCATACTGGCCCCGGGGTCCTCGCCCGTTCGAGCAGCCGGTCGCTCCCGCGCCCTCCGAATATCGCACGCGACGCCGCCAGACTCCGATGGCTCGACGACCCGACACGCAACACGCGAGGGCGACACGCGGGGCCGACGCGCAGCACGCGGAGGGAGTACGAATCCCAGCATGCACGAGCACGAGAACGGGAGGGACGGCACCGCGATCGTCGAGCCGACCCAGGAGCGTGCCGTCCGCGCCCGACACCTCGACGCGCTGACGGCCGGAATCGTCACCTGCCGGCGCTGCCCCAGGCTGGTCGAGTGGCGCGAGCGGGCCGCACGAGAGAAGGTGGCGCGCTTCGCACAGCAGGAGTACTGGGGCCGCCCGGTGCCGGGTTGGGGCGATCCGGCGGCCCGGATCCTGATCGTCGGGCTGGCTCCCGCCGCGCACGGCGGCAACCGGACCGGCAGGGTCTTCACCGGCGACCGCTCCGGCGACTTTCTCTTCGCCGCGCTCCACCGTGCCGGGTATGCCAATCAGCCCACGTCCACGGCGCGTGACGACGACCTGGAGCTGAGCGGCGCGTACGTCGCCGCGATCGTTCGCTGCTGCCCGCCGGCGAACCGTCCCTCGACGACGGAGCGCGACAACTGCCTGCCGTTCTTCGTGCAGGAACTGGGCCTGCTCGACCGGGTGCGCGTGCTGCTCGCGCTGGGGGCATTCGCGTGGGATGGCGCGATCCGTGCCTGCGCGGCCCTCGGCCATCAGGCCCGCCCACGACCGCGTTTCGGCCACCTGGCCGAGGCCCGGGTCGGACCGTACGTGCTCTTGGGCAGCTTCCACCCGAGCCAGCAGAACACGTTCACCGGCCGACTGACGCCCGACATGCTGGACGCGGTCCTCGCACGCGCCCGCGAGCTGGGCGGACCGGGCTAGCCGGCGGCCGACGCGGGCGGATGGCCGGCGACGCGCTCCTCGCACGCGCCCGCGAGCTCAGCTGGCCGGACCGGGCCAGCCGGCGGCCGACGCCGTCCTCGCGAGCTCAAGCCCGCCGCGCAGCCACGAGGCGACTGACGGGCATGAAGCCGGCCTTCGTTGCCGCCACGTAGCCACCGACTGACTGGTGTCCCCGGAACAGGCCCGACTCCCTGACATTCATTCGCCCGGAGAATGGTAGGTCGGGTGCACCATCGCGCGCGCTCGTGACCTGAAGCTGTCGCGGCCCTGGTTGCCGCGCCCCCGAGCGTGGACACGGCCGAAAGCGGGGGGTGCGCACGAATCCGCCGTCCGCGGCGTCCGGAACCACCATGGCGGTGGCCAGATAGGCCGTCCGTGGCGCCCCGGACCGACCAGTGGCCTCTCGGACCCCACCGCGCCGGTGGCGGACCCGCCTCAGGCAGTGGCGGACCCCGTGGCGCCGCTAGCAGACCCGGCCCAACAGTCCTCCTGCGCATACCTGGCAGGTGTTCACGACGGACCCGGCCCAACAGTCCTCCTGCGCATACCTGGCAGGCGTTCGCGACGGACGCCGTCGGAGCAGGCGGCCGGCGGCGGCTGCCCTCGGGCTGCATCGGGCGGACGATGGATCGATGCTCGCGGCCATGGCCGGCAGCGGACCGGGGTGCGCGACCACGGCCGGCAGCAGATCGCTCGGCGTTCGCGACCACGGCCGGCAGCAGATCGGCTCGGCGTTCGCGGTCCGCACATGACCGTATGATCCGCGCATGACCGTGCTGCGGAGCCGACTCGACCCTGGCGGCGAGGAAGCACAGGCCAACGCCGCCGCCATGCGCGCGCTGGTCGAGCAGTTGCGCGCCAGACAGGCGAACCTGGTGGCGCGGGGAGCTGGCGGGGACGAGCGGTCGGTGGCCCGCCACCGGGAGCGGGGCAAGCTGCCCGTGCGCGAGCGCATCGACCGCCTGCTCGACCCCGGCGCGCCGTTCCTCGAGCTGAGCCCGCTCGCTGCGGGCGGCATGTACGGCGACGAGGCGCCGGGCGCCGGCATCGTCACGGGAATCGGCAGCGTCAGCGGCGTCGAGTGCATCGTCCTGGCCAACGACGCCACCGTGAAGGGCGGCACGTACTTCCCGCTGACCGTGAAGAAGCACCTCCGCGCGCAGGAGATCGCGCTGGCCGATCGGCTCCCCTGCCTGTACCTGGTCGACTCGGGCGGTGCATACCTGCCGCTGCAGGACGAGGTGTTCCCGGATCGCGACCACTTCGGTCGGATCTTCTACAACCAGGCACGCATGTCGGCGCGGGGGATACCGCAGGTCGCCCTCGTGATGGGAAGTTGCACCGCGGGTGGCGCGTACGTCCCGGCAATGAGCGACGAGACCGTGATCGTGCGGGGCACGGGGACGATCTTCCTGGGCGGGCCGCCCCTCGTGAAAGCCGCCACCGGCGAGGACGTATCGGCCGAGGATCTGGGCGGTTCGACGGTCCACACGAGAATCTCGGGCGTTGCGGACTACGAAGCGCTGGACGACGAACACGCCCTCGCGCTGGGCCGCGAGATCGTCGCCGGTCTGGCCTGGCGGAAGCCGGATCCTCCCTGGGTGCGGCGCGAACCACGCTCGCCGGCGGTCGACGCGGACGATCCACCCGGGATCTACCGCGCCATTCCCGCCGATCTGCGGCGCCCATTCGACGTGCGTGAGGTGATCGCGCGGCTGCTGGACGCGTCGGCCTTCCACGAGTTCAAGGCAGGTTACGGAGAGACGCTGGTGTGCGGCTTCGGGCACCTGGACGGCTACCCGGTCGGGATCATCGCGAACAACGGGATCCTGTTCAGCCAGTCCGCGCTCAAGGGCGCGCACTTCATCGAGCTCGCCTGCCAGCGCCGGGTGCCGCTCGTCTTCCTGCAGAACATCACCGGTTTCATGGTCGGGCGCGAGTACGAAGCGGCCGGGATCGCAAAGGACGGCGCGAAGATGGTCACCGCGGTCGCCTCCGCGAACGTCCCGAAGTTCACCGTGATCATCGGCGGTTCCTTCGGGGCGGGGAACTACGCCATGGCGGGGCGCGCGTACGAAAGCCGCGGGCTGTGGACCTGGCCCAATGCCCGCATCAGCGTGATGGGCGGACAGCAGGCCGCCCGGGTGCTCTCGACGGTCCGTGAGGCATCGCTGCCGGGCGGCCGATGGCCGAGCGAGGCCGAACGTGACGCCTTCGAGGCGCCGATCGTCGAGGAGTACGAGCGCGAAGGGAACCCCTACTACGCGACCGCGCGCCTGTGGGACGACGGCATCATCGATCCAGCCCAGACGCGGGCCGTACTCTCACTCGCGATCTCGGCCGCTCTGAACGCCCCGATCGAGGAAACGCGTTTCGGCGTCTTCAGGATGTAGGCTCGCCGGGTCGGCCGGATGTGCCCGGGGCGGCTGCGGCATTTGTCGCGGCCCGCGCATCGGTGGCCGCCGCGTCGCCCGAAGCGGCCGGATCATCGCCTACTGCCGGTCGACCGCCGTCAGAGGACGGGCCCGCGGCACCCTCCTCCCTGGTTGGCGCGAGAAGCCTCCGTGTCGCCTCACCCTGGAGCGACGCAGGTATCGCGCCCGGATCGACCGCGGACTGGAAGGCCACCCCGATTCCGATCGCCTCGACGAGGATCGCCAGGTCCCGCGCCGGCATCGGGGGCTTCACGCCGGCCTCCGCGTACTTCTCGGCGATCATCCGCGCGCTGAGTTGCCGCGCCCGCTCATATTGCTCGGCGAGCGCTTTTCGCGCCCGCTCGTCGCGCATCGCGTAGTGCCAGAACTCTGAGACGAGCAGGAGCCAGTCCAGGCTCGCAGGCGACGTCTGGTGGGAAACTGACTCGATCCGCTTGAGCGCGTCGTCCAGCGTGTGTCCCGCAAGCGCGCGCGTCGCCGTATCGAGCTGTTCCGCCACGCGACGCTCGATCAGCGCCATGATCAGGTCCGTCTTGCTGCGGAAGTTGGAGTAGACGGCGCCCTTGGTGAAGCCCGCCGCCTCAGCCACCTCGTCGAGCGACGCGGCGTCGAAGCCGCGGCGGGCAAAGACGGCGGCCGCGGCGTCGATCAGGAGCCGGCGGGTGAGTTCCTTGCGCTGGTTGCGGTCCAATCGCGCTCCGCTCATGCCTGCAGGATACCATGCAGTATCAAGATCCCGGTGGGTATTGACATACCGATCAGTATCCGATACCGTCCGGTATGCGAAGCAGTCAGGGCGCTCGGGCGGAACCGGATCGGCATTCCACCGCGCAGCTGCCCGCAGACGCCGGGGTCGGCACGGAGGACACGATGCTGCTGGAGATCGCGGACGTGACGAAGACCTACCGCGGGGGCGTACGTGCCAACGACGGCGTCTCGCTGTCCGTGGGCGCCGGACAGGTGTATGGCCTGCTCGGTCACAACGGCGCGGGCAAGACCACGCTGGCGAACCAGGTGGTGGGCCTCCTGCGGCCTGATGGCGGGTCGATCCGGATCGACGGCCTGGACGCGGTGGCGCACCCCGACGCATCCCGGCGCCAGTGCTCCATCCAGCCGCAGGCGCAGGTTCCCATCGCCGGTCTGACCCCTCGGCAGGCGATCGACCTCGTGGGGCGACTGCGAGGCGCTCCGGGGAGGAAGGTGAGGGACCGCTCGGCTACCCTCGCGCAGGCGCTCCTGATCGAGGAATGGTTCGACACGGACGGCGCGCGGCTCTCGGGCGGCGTGAAGCGGCTGGTGTCCTTCTGCATGGCGGCCGTGACGCCGGGCCGGGTCGTGATCCTCGATGAGCCGACCAACGACGTCGACCCCGTCCGGCGTCGCCTGCTCTGGGAGCAGGTCCGCGTCCTGGCTGACGAGGGTGCGGCCGTTCTGCTGATCACCCACAACGTCATCGAGGCGGAACGCGCCGTCGACCGCCTGGCGATCCTGGACCACGGCCGGGTGATCGTCGAGGGCTCACCCTCGGAATTGAAGGCCGGACTGGCCGGCGACCTCCGGGTCGAGCTCGTGCTCGAGCCGGGAGCCGAAACGCCCGAGATGGCCCCCTTCGTGCGTCGCCTGACGCGGAACGGCCACCGGATGCTCGCCACGGTCCCCGCGCAACTGGCCTCGGAGGCGGCAGCCTGGGGCGAGGCGCTCCGGAGCGAGCGGCGGATCGAGGAGTTCTCGCTCGCGCCCGCGACGCTCGAGGACGTGTACATCGAGCTCGTTGGCCGCACCGACGCGCTCCAGTCCGCCTCGTCCACCATGGACGGAGAGGAGGTCACCGATGTCCGTGCTGCGTAGCTTTCGCCTCCTCGTCGTCTGGCAGGCGCGCCGCCTGAAGGGCGTGCTGCCGCTCGCGATCGTCGTCCAGACGCTCCTCGCGCTCGGCATCGTCATCGGCTACCCGCTTCTCTTCCCCGAGCTGGACCGGAGCACGACGCTGTTCCTCGCGACGGGGGCGCCCACCATCACCCTCATCACGATGGGCCTGGTGCTGGTGCCGCAGATGGTCGCGCAGTCGAAGACCGAAGGAACGCTCGACTACATGCGCTCCCTGCCCGTGCCTCGGCTGGTCTACCTGCTCGCCGATCTGACCGTCTGGCTCCTGGTGGTGCTCCCCGGCGTCGCGTTCGCCGTGGTGGTGGGCGACCTGCGATTCGGGCTCGACCTCGCCGTCAGCCCGCTCGTCGTCCCGGCCATGCTGCTGGTGGCCCTGACGGCAACGGCGATCGGCTACGCGATGGCGTCGCTCCTGCCGGCGATGCTGGCCAACCTGCTGACACAGGTGCTGGTCGTCTTCGTGCTGATGTTCTCGCCACTCGACTTCCCGGCCGACCGGTTGCCGACCTGGCTGGCCGACATCCACCGCGTCCTGCCGATCCAGGCGATGGGCGAGGCGATCCGCGGCACGCTTGCCGGCGGCGCCTTCCCGCTGACTGCGGGACCGTTCCTCCTGATGGCGGTCTGGCGCGTCGCGTCGTTCGCCGTGAGCTTCCAGGTACTGAACAGGCGCGCGTAGGGAGCGCGCAGAGGGTGCCCGGCGAAGGCGCGCGCAGAGGGTGCCCGGCGAAGGCGCGAAGCGGGCGCGCGGGCCCCGAAGCGGCCGCGCGGGCCCCGAAGTGGGCGCGCGGGCCGGGCGGAGGCGCTCGAGTACCATCCATCGTGATGGATGAGACGCCCGCGGACTCCCGGCCAGCTCCGGAGATGCGCGCTGCGGGCCGCGTGCTGCAGGTGAACATCTCGCGGGGCGGCGTGCCGAAGCTGCCGGTCGCGTCGGCCTGGGTCGGACCGCTGGGTCTCGAGGGCGACGACCATGCGGATCGCGCCGAGCACGGCGGGCCCCATCGGGCGGTCTGCCTCTACTCGATCGAGGCGATCCGGCGGGTCCAGGCGGACGGCCACCCGATCTTCCCGGGATCGGCCGGTGAGAACCTGACGCTCGAGGGGATCGAGCTGGGCGAGCTGGGCATCGGCGACCGGCTGGCCGTCGGCGAGCAGCTCACGCTGGAGGTGGCCAGCGCCTGCAACCCGTGCGAGACGATCCGCGGCAGCTTCGCCGACGGGCGGTTCGGACGGATCTCGATCCTCTCGCATCCGCGCGACAGTCGACTCTACGCTCGCGTCCTGCAGGAGGGCGCGGTACGGCCGGGCGACCCGGTGCACGTGCTCCCTCCCGCACCGGACTCACGGGCCCGCCAGCTTGCCCTGCTCGATCGAGTGGAGGCCGCCGAACGGAGCGCCTGGAAGCTCTCCTGGCGCGCGGCGATCGACGCGGGCATCGACCTCCGACTCCTCGACGACGGCGACTTGGCCGTCGCGGCGACCCCTTCGCTCGCTGCGACCGACTTCAACCTGGCGCTGGGACTGCGCCAGGTCCCGCACATGCTTCCGGACGTCCTCGACCATTTCCGGCGCCACGACGCGGTCGGGTGGCTCGTCTGCGAGAACCCTCCCTGGAAGGATGCCCTGGCGGAGCAACGCGACGCCGTGCTGACCGCCGTGCCGGGCCGCGTTGAAGACCGACCGGTTCTCCCCGGGCTGCAGATCCGCGAAGTCGGCCACGAAGGGGCCGCGGCCTGGTCGGCGCTGCTGATCGAAGGATTCGGCATGCGGGGCGAGCTTGCGGACGCCTGGTCGGCGGTCGGTCCGGGCCAGTCCAGGAGCCCGAAGATGCACCTGCTGATCGCCGGGCTCGACGGCGCTGCCGTCGCGGCGGCAGGCTGGTACGTCCACAAGGGGGTGGCGAACCTGGGGCCCGCAGCCGTCCTCCCTGCCGCGCGCCGGCGGGGGATCCACGCGGCGCTCATCGCCGCGCGAGCGCGCCTGGCCGAACGCCAGGGTTGCGACCTCCTGGCCGCGCAGGCCACCCTGGGCGGTCAGTCCGAACGGGACTTCCTGCGCATGGGCTTCGAGCGCCAGATGGAGCGCGGATATTTCCGCTTCGACGAGAGGGCGCATCCCGCCGGATGAGGGCGCATCCCGCCGGATAGACGTCGCCGCGACGCGCGGCCCCGTTTCCATCGCCACCGCGTCCTCCGCCGCCCCGGCCGCGCGTTCTCCTGCAGGGGACCGCTACGATTGCACGGATGAGCGAGTACCTGCGCATCGAGCGGTCCGGGCCGGGAGACGCGGTCGCGCGGGTGACGCTGTCCCGTCCCGAGGTGCACAACGCCTTCGACGCGACGTTGATCGCCGGGCTCAAGCAGACCTTCCGCAATCTGTCGCGCGAGCCGCCTGCCGAGCTGCGCGCGGTCGTGCTCGCCGGCGAGGGTCGCTCCTTCTGCGCCGGGGGCGACGCCAACTGGATGCGCGCGAGCCTGGGGTTGACGCGAGAGCAGAACGAGCACGACGCGATGGCGCTGGTCGAGATGTTCGACCTGATCGACCGATGCCCGGTGTCGGTGATCGCCAGAGTCCAGGGCGCGGCGCTCGGTGGCGGCCTGGGGCTCTGCGCGGTCGCCGACGTGGTCATTGCCGAGGCCGGTGCCCGGTTCGGGCTGACGGAGACTCGCCTGGGGATCCTGCCGGCCACGATCGCCCCGTTCGTGATCGCCAAGATCGGGGAGAGCCACGCCCGGGCGCTCTTCCCGACCGGCCGGCGGTTCGACGCGCTGCGCGCCATGCGGATCGGGCTCGTCCATGAGGTCGTTGAGGGCGAGGAGGCGCTCGACGCTGCCGTGGATGCTGTCGTCGCCGATCTGCTGGCGTCGGGGCCGACCGCCGCGCGGGCGGCCAAGGCGATCGTGCGCGAGGTGCGCGGGTTGCCGCACGAGTCGACTCGGTGGCACACGGCGCGGCGCCTGGCGGCGCAGCGGGTGAGTCCCGAGGGCCAGGAGGGCCTCCGCGCCTTCCTGGAGAAGCGCCGCCCGTCCTGGACGCCGGACGGGCCGGAAGACGGCTGAGGCCGGCTCGACCGTGCGTCCCATCCGCCGCCTGCTGGTCGCGAACCGCGGCGAACTCGTCGTGCGGATCGCGCGGACGTGCCGGGCCATGGGGATCCGCTGCCTGGCGCTCGTCGCCGCGGACCAACGGGGGGCCTGGTGGGCACGTCAGGCCGACGAACAGGTCGCGCTCGACGGCTCGTACCTCGAGATCGAAGCGGTCCTCGCAGCCGCGCAGGCCGCCGGCGCGGACGCGATCCATCCCGGCTACGGCTTCCTTGCGGAACGGCCGGATTTCGCGGAGGCAGTCGACCGGGCCGGACTGATGTGGGTCGGGCCGCCGGCCCCAGCGATCCGGGCGGTCGGCGACAAGGCCAGCGCTCGCCGGCTCGCCCGCACGGTCGACGTACCCCTCCTGCCCGGCTACGACGGGGAGGACCAGTCGGACGAGACGCTGCGGGCCGTGGCGGCGCGAATCGGCTACCCCGTGCTGCTCAAGCCGAGCGCCGGCGGGGGCGGCAAGGGCATGCACGTCGCCCGCGACGCCGGTGCACTCGCCGACCTGCTGGCGCAGGCCCGCCGCGAGGCGCTGGCCGCGTTCGGCGACGACAGGCTGGTCGTGGAGCGTTTCCTGGGCTCGCCCCGGCACATCGAAGTCCAGGTCCTCTTCGACTCGTCTGGCACGGGCATCCACCTGTACGAGCGCGATTGCTCGCTCCAGCGCCGGCATCAGAAGGTCCTCGAGGAAGCACCCGCGCCCACGATCGGACCCGTGCTGCGCGAGCAGTTGACCGGCGCCGCGCTGCGCATCGCGGCGGCGGCCGGATATGTCGGCGCCGGGACGGTGGAGTTCCTGGTGCCGGGCGGCCCCGCGACGCAGGAAGGCGCCGCAGGTGTGCCGGGCGGCCCCGCAACGCAGGAAAGCGCCGCAGGTGCGCCGGAGGAGCCCGCCTTCTACTTCCTGGAGATGAACACCCGCCTGCAGGTCGAGCACCCCGTGACCGAGCTGGTGACCAAGCGAGACCTGGTTGCCGACCAGCTCCGCATCGCAGCGGGCGAGCCGCTCGGCCTCCGGCAGGCGGAGGTGCCGCTCGAGGGGCACGCCTTCGAGGCCCGCCTGTACGCGGAGGACCCCTGGCATGGGTTCCTGCCCGCCGGCGGCAGCGTCGTGGCCGCACGGTGGCCGGCCCTGCCCGGGACGCGCGTGGACGCCGGCGTGGCAGACGGCGATGCGGTCGCGACGCGATACGACCCGCTGCTGGCGAAGCTCATCGTGTACGGCAGCGACCGTGCTGAGGCGTTGCGGCGCATGCAGGAGTTCCTCGAGACAACGCGGCTCCAGGGCGCCACGACCAACCTGGCGTTCCTGCGCTGGCTGTCCCGGCTGCCCGTGGTGGCCGCCGCGGACGCGCGGGTGGACACCATCGAGCGACACTGGCCGGGGGCCGAGGCCGGGCCGCCGCGCGTGCCCGAGTGGGCCTGGAGGGCCGCCGCGGACGTCCTCGCCCCGAGCCCGCTTGCGGGGTTCAGGATCAACGCTCCCCGCCGGCTGCGGCTGCGCCAGTCCGGCGAGGAACGATCGATCGACCTCGACGGGAGCGTCCCGACGGGAAACAGCTCGACGCACGTGGCCGCCGGACGCGTCATGCTGACGCATCATGCGGTCAGCGGCACCCCCGGCGGCCGGGCGCCGGCGCAGCGCCGGGCAGCCTCGGACGTCGAGGGCGACGGAGCTCTCGGCGCACCGCTGCACAGCCGTGCCGAAGACGGAGTCGTCGTCGCCGGCGAGGGAACGGCCTGGGTTGACGTCGACGGCCGCTCGGTGCCCTTCCGACTCGCGCCGCCGCCCGAGCCCGACACGGCCGAGCAGCGGACGGGAGGGCGGGGAGGACGCGACAGGGTTCTCGCATCGCCCATGCCGGGCACTGTCCTGAGTGTGGGAGTCTCTCAGGGTGAGACGGTCGAACCGCAGCAGACGCTCGTCGTGCTGGAGGCGATGAAGATGGAGCACGTTGTGCCGGCTCCTGCCGGCGGCCGCATCGTGCGCGTGGCGGTCGTCCCCGGGCAGGTCGTGCAGCGCGGTGAGCTGCTGGTGGAGTTCGAGTGACCAGCTCCGCACCGGCGGGCGCGCGGTCCTATCCGGCGAGCGTTCGCGTGTACGAAGTCGGGCCGCGCGACGGTCTGCAGAACGAGGCGCGCTCGATCGCCACCTCCGACAAACTGCGCTACATCGAGCTGCTGGCCGCCGCCGGTCTCGCCGAGATCGAGGTCACGAGCTTTGTGTCGCCCCGGGCGGTGCCGCAGCTCGCCGACGCGGATGAACTGCTGCGGGAACTCCGTCAGCGCCGGGATCTCCGCCCGCTCCGCCTTCCGGTGCTGGTGCCGAATGCGCGTGGCCTGGAGCGAGCGGAAGATGCCGGGGCGGACGCGATCGCCGTGTTCACGGGGGCTACGGATGCGTTCACCGGGCGCAACATCGGGATGTCTGTCGAGGAATCGCTCGACGCCTTCGCGTCCGTGCTCCGGCGGGCGAGAGCGCGCGGGTGGTGGGCACGAGGCTACGTGTCGACCGCCTTCGGCTGCCCGTTCACCGGGCGGGTCCGCCTTGACGACGTCGTCCGCGTCGCGCTCCGCCTCGCGGACCTCGGAGTCGACGAGGTCTGTCTGGGGGACACGATCGGCGTCGGGGTGCCGGGGCAGGTCCACGAGCTGACCTCACGCCTTGTGGAGGCGGGCCTGTCGATCGAACGCCTCGCGTTTCACTTCCACGACACACGCGGCACGGCGCTGGCCAATGTCGTCGCCGCGCTCGAGGATGGCGTCACGTGCTTCGACGCCTCGACCGGAGGAACCGGCGGGTGCCCGTACGCTACCGGGGCCGCTGGGAATCTCGCCACGGAGGATCTGCTCTACTTGCTCGAGGGACTGGGGATCGAGCACGGTGCACGGCTCGCGGGCGTGCTGGAGGCGGCCAGGTTCATCAGTTCCGTCCTTGGGCGCCCGCTGGGATCGAAGGTCGGGCAGGCGGGCGGATGGGATCCCACGACCGGCGCGGCGCTCTACCGGGGCTGACGCCGCCGAGAGCCGGGCGCGCTTGCCGCCGCGCTGTCTCCGCCGCCGAGTTCCGGGCCGCGCTGTCACTCTCACCGGCGCGTTCCGGGCCGCGCTGTCACTCTCGCAGGCGCGCTATCTGTCTCGCCGGCGCGCGGTCTCTCTCGCCGGCGCGCCGTCTCTCTCGCCGGCGCGCGGTCTCTACGGAACCGGCAGTCCCTGAGGCAGCGGGACGACGGCTGCGGCAGCGGCGGCCAGGAGCACGGCGATCACGACCACCTGGAGCGCGAGCAGCCGTCGCCTGACGGCGCGCATGTCGGGGAAATGGTGGCCGGGCAGCGCTCGCCGGAACCCGTAGGGCTGTGTGGAGAAGTTGGAGGAGGGCAGCGGCGCGAACAGGTCCGGCCGCAGCTCGACAGCCCGCACGGCAAGCGATGGCAGCAGGAACCAGTTGGTGCGCGGGCGCACGAATGCCGGGTGGATCTGTCCCAGGCGACGGCCGTCCCGCCCGAGCAGCGTGCCCCGGCACCACCGATCGACCTCCAGCGCCTCGACCTCGTCCCACTCCCAGCGATTGACCGTGCCTCGTGGCCAGGCCAGCGTCATGCCTACCGGGTCGAGCTCGACTCGCGGCGGGTCAACATCGACGAGCGCCATGCGTCGGGGGAGAAGCCGGAGCAGCGACCTGGGCAGCACGAGCACGGCGAGCGGCACGAGCGCGGTCACCAGCAGCGGGAACGCATGCAGCGCAATCGAGCCGAGACCGGCGACCACCAGCCAGCCCCACAGGCCCGTCCTGAGGCGGCGGAATGCGTCCGTGTGCCATGCGCCGGGCGGCACGATCTCGGTCCGCTGCTCGGTCGACATCACGCGCCCTCCTGACCATCCCACGATCCCGCGTCCGCGCCGCCGCGAACGGCGTCGAGCAGGTCGATCCGCACGCGACCTGGATCCCGTCATCCACGGTCTCGAAGCCCGACGTCCCGTCCGCGTCCAGGCTCGACTCCCGCCGGCAACGCTCCGGACAGGTGGATCATCCACCATCTCGCAAGCGGGGCGTGCGATGGCTCCGAGACGCCCGACTCCGAGCCGCCCTGCCGCCCGGAGCTGCGTCTCCCGAAGCACCGCCTTGCGATGCCTTTGCTACGATGCGGTGCGGACAGCCGACCACCGGCATGTCCCATCCAGGTGATGTGCAGCGTGGAGAGCGAAGTCCTGGTCCTCAACAGCAACTACGAGCCGCTGAACGTGTGCGACGTGCGGCGCGCGTTCAGGCTGCTCTTCGGCGAGAAGGCCGAGGTGCTGGAATACGACCATCTGGAGATCAGGACGCCCCGCGAGTCCTTCCGCGCGCCGAGCGTCATCCGCCTGCAGTACCTGATTCGCCGGCCCCGGCCGCGCGTCAAGCTCTCTCGCCGCGAGATCCTGAACCGCGACCACCACACCTGCCAGTACTGCGGTTCCCAGGCGCGCGACCTGACCGTCGACCATATCGTCCCCCGGCACCGCGGCGGCCAGCACACCTGGGACAACGTGGTTGCCGCGTGCCGCGGGTGCAACCACCGCAAAGGCGGCCACCTGCCGGATGAGGTCCACATGCGGCTGCTCCACCCGGCTGTCGAGCCGCGCGCCGATGTCTACTACCTCTACAGCCACTACCTCACCAACCCGCGCAACGAGGCCTGGCGCAACTACCTCTTCCTGGGGCGCAACTGAGGGCGGCGAGGTGTCGCCGGACGCCGCGCCGCGCCGGTCCGACGCAGCCGTGACCTCTCCACTGGAGCAGACCGACCACGGGGCCGCGGGCCGCATCGGCGAGCTCGTGCCCGACCACGTGCGCGCGCTCCTGGAGCATCTCTGGGACGCGGGGCACGCCGCGTATGTCGTCGGAGGGTCGCTGCGCGACGCCATCCTCGGCCTGCCGGCAGCCGACTGGGACGTCGCCACGGACGCGCGGCCGGAGCGGCTGCTCGCGCTCTTCCCCGGCAGCCACTACGAGAACCGGTTCGGGACAGTCCTGGTCGAGACGCCCCGCGGCGCCGTCGAAGTCACCACGTTCCGCCGCGACCATCGCTACGGCGACCACCGGCGGCCGGAGGCCGTGACCTTCAGCGACACCCTGGAGGAGGACCTCTCGCGGCGTGACTTCACCGTGAACGCGCTCGCCTGGGGTCGAGCCGGGACCGCAGCCGCGCCGCGCCTCGTCGACACGTCCGGCGGCCTGGCCGACCTGCGCGCCGGCGTGCTGCGGGCCGTGGGCGATCCCGCGCGGCGCTTCGACGAGGATGCCTTGCGGCTCGTGCGCGCGGCCCGCCTCGCCGGCCAGCTCGGCTTCGAGATCGAACCCGCCACCCTCGCCGCGGCGCACGCCGCCGCGCACCTGGTCCGGTACGTCTCGAACGAGCGCATCGGCCACGAGCTGCGCAGGATCCTGAGCTCCGCGCGTCCGTCGCGCGGGCTTGTCCTCCTGGACGCGATCGGCATCCTCCCGCTGATACTGCCGGAGCTCGCCTCGGAGCACGGAGTCCCGCAACACAAGGTCGGCGCACGCGATTGCTGGGAGCACACACTCGTGACGGTCGACGCGGCAGCCCAGCTGGCTCCCCACGGGGAACGCCTGGCGCTCGCGGCGCTGCTCCATGATGTGGGCAAGCCTGCAACGCTGAGCGACGGGCACTTCTACGGTCACGAACGTGTGGGGGCCGATCTGGCCGACCGGATCCTGCGCCGCCTGGCGGTTCCACGTGCCGAGAGCGTGCCGGTGGTGCGGCTCGTGCGCGAGCACATGTTCAACTACCGCGCGGACTGGAGCGACGCCGCCGTGCGGCGGTTCATCGCCCGCGTCGGCGTCGAACTGCTGGACGACCTGCTGCTGCTCCGCGAGGCAGACAACCTGGGCAGCGGCCTGTCGGCCGCCGATGCGTCGCTGGACGAGTTCCGCGCGCGGATCCGGGGAGAGCTGGAGCGCGGCGTGCCGCTCGGCACACGCAACCTGGCGGTCGACGGCCACGACCTCCAGCGGGAGCTCGGGATCGAGCCGGGGCCGCTCGTGGGCACGCTCCTGCAGCGCCTGCTGGACTCGGTCGTCGCCGATCCCACGCGCAATACCACGCGGCAGCTCCTCATGGACGCGCGGGAGTGGCTGCCGCAACTGCAGGCGGACCTCGAGGCCGCGGGGGGAGCACGGCACCCCCACGGCAGCGCGACCGGAGCGCGCGAACCGCGATGATCGAGCGCCTCCTGCAGGCCGAACGGGCGATGGCGCTCGGGCTGATCGACCAGGCCGAGACGATCTACCGGCAGCTCGCCGACGCGGACCCGCGCAACGCCGTGGCCGTGGTCGGCCTGGCCCGCGTCGCCCTCGAACGCCGACAGGATCGCCTCGCGTACGATCTCAGCGTGCACGCGCTCGAGATCGACCCGCAGGATGCGGCTGCCCTGCGCATGGAAGCTCGCCTGTCCGAGGTGCTCGCGACGCGGGGCGAGCCAGTTGAGCGCCCCGCCTTCGTCCTGCCCGGTCCGGCACCCGCTGCGCCGACTGCCCAGGACACGCAGCCGGAGCAGGAGACGCCCGCCCCCCGGGAAGCGCAGCCGGACCAGGGAAGCCACGCTTCTGCCCGCAGCCTGCTCGACCGGCTGCGGCGCAGGCGATGAGAGTCCTGGTCAGCGGCGGGGCCGGCTACGTCGGCAGCGTCTCCGTCGAGCGGCTGCTGGAGCGGGGCCACCACGTCGTGGTGCTCGATTCCCTCGTCACCGGGCATCGCGGAGCGGTCCCCGAGAGCGTGCGTCTGGTCGACGGCAGCACTCGCGATGCGGCACTGGTCGAGCGCACTCTGCGCGACGAGCGCATCGAGGCGGTCCTGCATTGCGCCGCCCGCTCGCTCGTCGGTCAGTCCGTGAGCGATCCGGCCCTGTACTACGGAGAGAACGTCGTCGGCGGTGTCGCCCTGCTCGATGCGATGCGCGCCGCCGGCGTGGCCCGGCTGGTGTTCTCCTCCACGGCGGCGGTGTATGGCGAACCGCTGTCCACGCCCGTGACGGAGGACCAGCTACCGCAGCCGGTGAACCCGTACGGCGAGACGAAGCACGCCTTCGAAGGCGCCCTGCGCTGGTACGGCGCCGCATACGGGCTGCGCAGCATGGCGCTGCGGTACTTCAACGTGGCGGGGGCGAGTGCCCGGTGCGGCGAAGACCATCGACCGGAGACCCACCTCATCCCGAACGTCCTCGCCGCCGCGCTCGGCCTCCGGGAGCTCACCCTGTACGGGACCGACTACCCGACAGCGGATGGCACCTGCATCCGCGACTACATCCACGTCGACGATCTGGCCGACGCGCACCTGGCCGCGCTCGAGCTGACCGGCGATGCGGACGCGTGGGGCAGAGCGCGGACCGCGGCCCTTGCGTCCGCGGTCGCGCGTGAGGGCCTGGCGACCGCCCCCGCCTCCACCACCGGGACCACCCTGGCACTCGACGGGGGCGCGGGCGATGAGTCGCCAGCAGGCGGTGGCCTGATCGCGTGCAATCTGGGCTCCGGGTCCGGCTTCAGCGTGCGCCAGGTGATCGACGCCGCGGCGGCGGTCGTCGGTCGCCCGATCCCGTTCCGGGTCGGACCTCGCCGCCCGGGCGATCCGCCCGTCCTGGTCGCATCGAACGCGCGGGCGCGCGAGGTGCTGGGCTGGACGCCGCGCCGTGGCGACCTCGACGAGATGATCGGGTCGGCCTGGGACTGGCATCGCGCGCACCCATCCGGCTACGGACCCTCCGCCTGACTCACCAAGCGGCAGGCTGTCCCGCCTAGAACCCCGAGATCCGGTCCGGCACCAGGCGCACGGCCACCGAGTACTCCTCGGCCAGCTCCGACGCGGTCACACCAAGGGCCGGCAGGCGCTCGCCGTACTTCTCCAGGTACGCGGGGAGCATGTCAGCGCGTGGCGCGTTTCCGTCGACGTGTGCGTTCCCCGTCACGACCACCACGTCGTTCCCATGCTCGTCCGTCCGGAGGCAGAATGAAGCGCGCGGGCTGTGCGCGAGGTTGCGGATCTTCCCCGTGCGCGGCTGGCTGTACACGAGGATCGTCGCGCCGTCCCAGAGAAACCACACGGGGACCGGAATCGGCGTGCCGTCGGGGCGGACGGTGATCAGCCAGCCGATCCTGTCGTCGCGAAGGCGGCGTTCGGCGCGCCCGCCGAACTCGGTCGTACGGTCGAGCATCACTACGCTCCCTTGTGGCTGCACCGCGCCGGGCTACTGCACCGCTCATTGTCGCTGCACCGCGCCGGGCCGCTGCACCGCTCCTCGTCGCTACACCGCGGCGGCGGGTTCCGCCTCCGCCGCGGCAGGCCGGGGCCGCTCTGTGACGCCGCGCAGCACGGCGAACCCGGCGACCATCAGCACAAGCTGGGCCAGCACGCCGAAACGGTACGCGTCGCGCCCGAGCGACGGCTCGAGCACGAACAGCGTGATGCCCCAGATGACCGGGCCGGACACCGCGCTGAACTTCCCGGCCAGACCGTAGAGGCCGAAGAACTCACCGACCATCTCGGGCGGCGCGAGCCGCAGCATGAAGACCCGGTCGCTCACCCAGGTGCCACCGAGCGCGGCCCCCGCCAGGCCGCCCACCACCAGGAACGCGGTCTTGTCGAGCGTCGCGGCGGCCATCACGAGCGCCACGCACCAGAGGAACAGCACGGTGCTCAGCGTGCGCTTCGGACCGATCCTGTCGACCACGAACCCCCAGATGAAGCTCATGACGATCGCCACGACGGTCACGAGCACGAGCACGGTCTGCGCGTCGGCCTCGGAATAGCCCACGGCGGCGGTGGCGAAAACGGCCATGAACTGGATCACGGTGTTGATCGGGTCGGTATAGAGGAAGCGAGCCACGAGGAAGCGGAGGAGCCCTGGGTACTCGGAGGCGTGGCGCGCGGTCCGGGCGATCTGCGCCCAGGAGCCGCGCAGGTCGATCTCCATCAGCGCATGCGCGGTACGGCCGCGTCGCTCGCGGATCACGGCGAAGATCGGAAGCGCGATCAGGGCGAACAGGACGGCGGTCAGGACGAAGCTCACCTCGGTCGGCTTTCCGTCGTGCATGCCCAGCACACGCACCGCCAGCGCTCCCACGATCGTCCCGACATAGCCGAGCCCGACGCCGATCCCGCTCACGCGCCCGCGGGTCTCGAGCGTGCTCACCTGCGGGAGCATCGAGTCGTAGTAGATCAGCGCCGCCTGATAGCCGAAGTTCGCCAGGGCGAACACCGCCAGCCCCCACCAGAAGTAGACGCCCAGCACGTCGAACCCGACCGGGTCGCCCACCACGCCGACGACCGCGGTCGGCACGATGCACAGCGCGGTGAAGAAGAACAGGAACGGCTTGCGCACGCCGGCACGGTCGGAGACGGCGCCCATGACCGGGGAGACCAGCGCGTTGAGCAGCATCGAGATGGCGACCGCGATCCCCCACACCAGGTTCGCCTCGCCCTGGCCGCGGCCGAGGTGTTCGTACAGCGCCAGCACCCACAGCGGGGCGAGGTAGCTGACGATGTTGAAGCTGAAGATGGTGTTGGCCAGGTCGTACAGCGCCCACGACGTGACGCCGAGCCGAGAGCGATTGCGCTGCTCGTCCGCGGGTGAGACCGAGCCGAACGCACCCGGAGGACCGAGGCTGGAACGCTGGGCCGGCAGCTCGGTGGCCATCGTCCGCATCATATCGAGCGCGCGTGGCAGCCGGTGCAGGAGCGGCGCATGTGGCAGCCGGTGCGGGAGGCGTGCGTGGGAGCCGTGCGTGGGAGCCGCGCGTGGCAACCGGCGCGGCAGCCGCGTACGATGCGGCGTGAGGAGAGCGTCATGCCGCATCGATCGTCCCTGGATCAGGTCCCACCGGCAGACCCGCGGGAGTGGCGGCCACAGCGGCCGCGTCCCCGGCGCTCGGCGCCGGCGATCTCGAACGCGCTGGTGGAGCCGCTCTGGGAGGGCATCCGTGTGCTCGTCCACTGGGAGCGAGGCGTAGGCCCGGACGCGCTGGCACGGCTCGCCCTGATCGACGAGATCGGCGAGGAGGTCGAGGAGGACGAGACGGGCGCAGTGCTGCCCGAGCAACTCCGACAGTCGATGCTGGCGGGCGATGCCGTGATCGACGGGTACCTCACGCGCCAGGCATCGCGGCCCGGCGCCGTGGTCTCGACCGCCCTCGTGCCGCAGGCTGGATCGTTCAACCCGATCTTCGGGCCACGCGTGGAGGTGGGAACGTCCCCGCTGGAAGAGAGCAGGGACGCACCGCTCGCGTTCGTGGCGGTCGACCTGCTCCGTGTCGACGGCGAGACGCTTCTCGACATTCCACTGCTCGAGCGCAAGCGCCTGCTCGACGGGGTCATGGCCGAAAGCGAACTGATCCGGGTCTCGCCCTACACGCAGCCGCCGATCGATCAGTGGCTGAGCACCTGGTCGGCCGCCGGATTTCGCGGCGTGATGCTGAAGGCCGCCAACAGCCGGTACCGCCCCGGCGAGGAGACGGACGAATGGGCAGCCACGCTGGCGCATCCCGGCCGATGAGCGAGCCGCTGGCGACCACTCCGATGCGTCCCGGCCGATGAGCGAACCGCTGGCGATCGACGTCCGGCGCGCCACGCCGGCGGACACGGAGGCCGTCCTGTCGTTCACGCGCCGCACGTGGGACGGCTGGGACTACATCCCCGAGGTCTGGCAGGGCTGGCTGGTCGCATCCGACGGCGTGGTCCTGGTGGCGACGCCCCGGGACGGGAACGCCCGGCACGAACTCGATCGATTCGGGCGTCCGCTCGAACCCGGGCGCCCGATCGCCATCGCCAGGGTCACGCTCCTCGCGGAGGGGGAGGCCTGGTTGGAGGGGATGCGCGTCGACCCCGGCGTTCGTGGCCGGTCCGTGGCCACGGCGCTGCAGGAGGCGTGCCTCTACTGGGCTGCCGCGCAGGGTGCCACCGTGGTGCGATACCTGACCGGCGAGAGCAACGAGGGGTCCCACCGACTTGGCGTGCGCCACGGCTTCCGCATGCTGCAGCCATGGCGCGGCTTCAGCGTCCCCGACGAGCCGGATCCCGAGGAGGCGGCCGAGCCGGTCGAGGACGTGAACCCAGAGGACGAGGGTGGTGTCGTCGAGAGCGCCGAAACCGAGCTGGCCCCCTCCTCCGAAGCGGAGATCCGCGAGGCGGAGGCAGAGCGGGCACTGCAGGCCGAGGACATCGCTCCCACCGACAGCCCCGACGAAGCGTTGCCCGGGCCTGGCGTCGCGCACGTTGCGGCGGGCGACGACGACGCGCACGGCGGCACACGCCGCGGAGAGGCGGGGGGCCTGCGTTCGGCGCTGGCGGGCACGGGGCTGCTGCCTCCGGCAAGGGGATCGGACGCCGGGATCGGCCTGCTCTGGGAGCGTATCGCGAGCGATCCGACGTTCGCCGCCGCCGATGGCCTGTACGAGGGGCGCGCCTGGGCCTTCCAGTCCCTGACGCGGGAACGGCTCGCCGCGCACGCCGCGGCGGGAGAGGTGCTCGTCGCCGGCAGCGATGACGCCTGGGCCGCCGCCATCGTCTCCCTGCGGCCGCTGCTGAGCGAGGACCGGGATCCATTCATCGGGCTGCTCGTCGGAAACGCGGCTGCGGCGCTCGAGCTCCTGGAGCGGCTGCGCGCCGCGGTCCCCCGGCTGCCGCGGCTGAGGTTGCCCGACTCGCTGCCGCTCTTCGGCGGGGATGCGGAGCCGTTGCTGCGCCTCGGCCTGCGCGAGGGCGAGCACACGAGCCACGTCTTCGAGCGGAGCCTCGTGGGCGACAACGCTTCGCTCGCGGTCAGTCCGCCCGGCATGCTCCGGCTCGCGGAATCGCCGCGGCGCCTGGCACGGCCACCGGAGATCGTCGCGTAGCGCGGGCCTGGCCCACGCCCGTTGCGCCCTCCGCGCACGCGTTCGCCGCGCAAGCGCCCGATGCGCCGGGGGCCGACGCCCAAGCGCGCGACATCTAGGAGCCGGTCCGGCGCGCCCAAGCGCCCGCCGCGTGCACCAGGGTGATGCGCCGGCGTGGTGCGGCTGGTAAGGTGGCGGCGATGCTCAAGAC
>JBJKRK010000212.1:0-3159 GCA_046704705.1 Candidatus Limnocylindrales bacterium
TACACTCCCGCGCGATGACGAAGAACCTCGTGGTCGTGGAGTCGCCCGCCAAGGCGCGCACGATCGAGCGCTACCTGGGCCCGGGGTACCAGGTGCTGGCGTCCTACGGCCATGTTCGAGACCTGCCCGAGAACCCTGGCAAGGGCAAGCTGGGCGTCGACGTCGACCACGACTTCGCGCCCGAGTACGTGATCGTCGAGGATCGCCGCAAGCAGGTGGCCTCCATCGCTCGTGCGGCCCGCTCGGCGGACCAGGTGTACCTCGCAACGGACCTCGACCGCGAGGGCGAGGCGATCGCCTGGCACGTGGCCGCAGCGGCCGGCGTGCCTCCCGAGAAGGCGCTCCGCGTCACCTTCAGCGAGATCACCGAGCCTGCCATCCGGGAGGCCTTCGCGCACCCGCGGCAGGTGGACGAGCACCTCGTCGATGCGCAGCAGGCACGCCGCATCGTCGATCGCCTGGTCGGGTACACGCTCAGCCCGTTGCTCTGGCGCAAGGTCCGCGCCGGGCTGTCCGCGGGACGAGTCCAGTCTGTCGCGGTGCGCCTGGTGGTGGAGCGCGAGCGCGAGATCCGGGCCTTCGTGGCCCGCGAGTACTGGACTCTCGAGGCGTTGCTCGGCGCCGAGGATGGCTCAGGCACGGCGGCGTTGCCCTTCCGCGCGGAGGTCGTGCAGATCGACGGGGCGAAGGCGGACATCGCCAACGAGTCGGACGCGGAAGCGCACCGGGCCGCACTGCGCGAGCTGCAGGCGCGCGTCGTCGACCGCAGCGTCACGCGGCGCAAGCGCAACCCCTCGCCCCCGTTCACCACCAGCACGCTGCAGCAGGAGGCGAGTCGGAAGCTCGGCTTCAGCCCGCGGCGCACGATGTCGGTCGCGCAGCGCCTGTACGAGGGGCTCGAGTCCGCCGGCCAGGTCGGGCTCATCACGTACATGCGGACGGACTCCGTGGCGATTTCCGGCCTGGCGACGGGCGAGGCGCGCCGGGTGATCACGGAGCGTTTCGGCGCGAACTACGCGATGCCGCGGGGGCGGACGTTCCGAAACCGCACGAAAGGCGCGCAGGAGGCGCACGAGGCGATCCGTCCCACCAGCTTCGCGCGCGCGCCGGAGTCGCTCTCCGGGAAGCTCGGGCGCGACGAGCTGCGGCTGTACCGACTGATCTGGCAGCGGGCGCTCGCCTCGCAGATGGCGCCGAAAGAGCAGGAGACGGCGACGCTCGAGCTCGAGGCGGGTCGGTACGGCCTGCGGGCGACGGCGACGCGGACGCTCTTCGACGGCTTCGCGCGGGTCTACACCGAAGGTCAGGACGACGCGGCGGAGGAGGAAGAGGGGCGGCTGCCCGAGCTCGCGCCGGGCGCACTGACGCGCGTGCTGGATGTCACGGCGAGCCAGCATTTCACGGAGGCCCCACCGCGCTACACGGAAGCGAGCCTGGTCAAGGCACTCGAGGAGAATGGGGTCGGTCGGCCGTCGACCTACGCGAGCACGATCGCCACGATCATCGAGCGCGGCTACGTGACCGTGCGCGAGCGCCGGCTGCACCCTGAGGCGCTCGGCGAGGTCGTGACGGACCTCCTGGTGAACCACTTCGGGGAGTTCGTCGATGTCGGCTTCACCGCCCGCATGGAAGAGGGCCTCGACGACGTCGCCCGGGGCAAGCGGGAGTGGGTGCCGCTGCTGCGCGACTTCTACTTCCCGTTCCGCGATCGCGTGGACGAGAAACGCCGAGAGCTGCGCCGCCACGATTTCACCACCGAGCCATCCGACGAGGTGTGCTCCCTCGGCCATCCGATGGTCGTGCGCCTGGGTCGCTACGGCCGGTTCCTGGCCTGTTCCCTCTACCCCGAGCACCGCGAGACGCGCCCGCTTCCTGGAGAAGAGGCGCCGGGCGGGGCCGCGGGCGGGGACGGCGCGGGGGCGTCGCCGAACCTGCCGGGGCTGGGCGAACCCTGTCCGGAATGCGGTGAGGGGACTCTGGTCGCCAAACGGGGTCGTTTCGGGCCGTTCGCGGGGTGCTCCCGGTATCCCGACTGCCGGTACATCCGCAAGGACACCCCGGCGCCCCCGGCACAGCTCGCGTTCGAGGTCGAATGTCCGCAGTGCGGCGAGGGGAAGCTGGTGGCCCGACGTGCGCGCCGGACGGGCAACGTCTTCTGGGGCTGCTCCCGCTATCCGCGCTGCCGCTTCACGACCAACTTCGAGCCGATCGGGCTGCTCCATGATGCCGATGCCGGGCCTGTTGCCCGGCGCCCGGACGGGCGGAGCATCTGTCTGCGATGCGGAGCGGCGATCGAGCCACCCGAGCCGCTGACCGTCGGCGCGCGGGTGGCGGGTGGACCGCCCGACCCGGGTGCGCTGGTGCGTCCGCGGGCCGGGCGGACGAGCCCGTCCGCGTCAAGGAGCGGAGGGTCGACCCGCACGGCGCGGCGCCGCACGACGCGCCGGGAGCCGAGTGGCGCCCCAACGTGACGGGCGCGGAGGCCGCTGATCGCTTCCTGGAGGCGCTGCAGGCGCGCGACGCTTCCGTGCACACGTGCCGCGCCTACGCGGCGGCGCTCCGCCGCTACCTCGCCTGGCTCGACGCTCGGGGCGAGGCGTGGGAGGCGCCGCGTCGCGCCGCGCTCCGGCGTTACCTGGCCGACCTCGAGGCGTCGGGTCTTGCGCGCAGCTCGATCGGGAGCCGACTCGCGGCGCTGCGGTCCTTCTATCGGTTCGCGCGGCGACAGGGATGGGCCCCGGGCGATCCCTGGGCCGTCCTGGCGACGCCCCGTCAGCCCCGCCGGCTTCCCCGGGTCCTCTCGGTCGGCGAGGTGGAGCGCCTGATCGCGGAGACGGCGCACGAGGAGGCCGGCAAGCGCATGGCGGGTCCCGCCGGTCCGACGGCGAGGTCCTCATGCGCCGCAGCGCGCGGGTCGGTTGCCGTGGACGGCATGCCGGGCCCCCGACAGGAACTCGCCGGGATCCTCGCCCTCCGCGACCGCGCGATCGTGGAGACCGCGTACGCCGCCGGGCTGCGCATCAGCGAGCTGGCAGGGCTGCAACTGGAGGACCTCGACCTGACGCGCGGCGAGGTCCGGGTCCTGGGGAAGGGCCGCAAGGAGCGTGCCGGCCTGCTCGGGCGTCCGGCGCGCGCGGCGGTCGCGGAGTACCTCGAGGC
>JBJKRK010000213.1:0-20839 GCA_046704705.1 Candidatus Limnocylindrales bacterium
GGCCCCGACGACCGCTCGCCAGGGGCGGCGGTGTCCGGGGTCGGGGAGGCACGGCCGACACCCGCCGCCGTCCCGGCGGGCCCGGCCGATCGGGTCGTGGATCCCTGTGCGGTCATGTGTGTGCCTCCAGCACGCCCATGTCCTTGTCGCCGCGGCCGGACAGACCGAGCAGGACCACGGCATCGGGCGGCAGGGGCGTGGGCCTCGCGCCGCCGCCGGACCGCTCCGCCCCGAGCAGGAAGGCGAGCGCCGCGACGGCGTGCGCCGGCTCGAGCGCGGGGATGATGCCCTCCGTGCGGGTCAGGAGCCGGAGCGCGTCGATCGCCTCGGCGTCCGTCGCGTCGAGCACCTCCATCCGGCCTGCCGCGTAGAGCGCCGACAGCTGCGGCCCGATCCCCGGGTAATCGAGACCAGCCGACGCGGAGTGCGCCTCGATCACCTGCCCATCCGGATCCTGCAGCAGGTACGAGCGTGCCCCATGCAGGACTCCCGGCGAGCCACCCGCGAGCGCTGCGGCGTGACGGCCGGTCGCAATCCCCTCCCCGGCCGCCTCGACCGCGACCAGGCGAACGCCCGGCTCGCCGATGAAACGGTGGAACAAGCCGATCGCGTTCGATCCGCCACCCACGCAGGCGATGGCCGCGTCCGGCAGGCGACCCTCGATCGCACGCAGCTGGGCTGCGGCATCGTCGCCGATGACACGCTGCAGGTCGCGCACGATGGTCGGGTACGGATGCGGCCCGACCGCCGAGCCGAGCACGTAGTGCGTCGTGCGCACGTTCGTGACCCAGTCCCGCATCGCCTCGTTCACGGCGTCCTTGAGCGTGGCGCTGCCGCTCGTCACGCTGCGCACCTCGGCACCCAGCGCGTGCATCCGATCGACGTTCGGGGCCTGGCGGCGCACATCCTCGACGCCCATGTACACGACGCAGGGCAGGTCGAGCAGCGCGCAGGCGGTGGCGGTCGCCACGCCGTGCTGGCCCGCCCCGGTCTCGCAGATCACCCGCTCCTTCCCCAGGCGCCGGGTCAAGAGCGCCTGACCGAGCGCGTTGGTGATCTTGTGAGCCCCGGTGTGGTTCAGATCCTCTCGTTTCAGGTACAGCCGGAGGCGACCCGCCTCACGGCCCGCCCGCGTTTCCAGCGCGGACGCCAGGCGATCGGCGCGGTAGAGCGGCGAAGGCCGCCCGATGTAGCGCAGGGCCAGCTCGCGCAGCTCGGACCAGAAGCGCGCGTCGTCACGAACCTCGGCGTAGGCCCGCTCCAGCCCTTCGAGCGCCCCCACGAGCGTCTCGGGGACGTAGCGACCGCCGAACTGCCGTTCGGTCCCCCAGCGGCCACGCGCGTCCGCCTCGAGCAGGCCGGGATCGACCGGCGTCGGCCGCGACGGCGTCTGTGGACGATCGAGCCGCGCCGCCCGCGCACGCTTCACGAACAGCTCGACGCGCAGGGGATCCTTCAGCGGCTGACCGAACCTGGTCCGGGGGGCCCGGCGCCTGCCGCGCCCGACAGTCTCGACCCCTGAGGCGACGTCGACCCCGACCGCGGGAATGGCGCGCAGCGCTGCCGCGACCACCGCCGGGTCCAGGCCGCCGGCGAGCATGACGGGGATCTCCCGTGCCACGCGGGCAGCGACGCCTGTGTCGGCCCGCCTGCCGGTCCCACCCGGCGCGCGGGGATCGGCCGTGTCCAGCAGGAGACCGGCCAGCCGGGGATGGTTCGCGCAGGCACGCGCGTATGCCAGCAGCCGATCGGCGTGGGCTCCCGTGTCCGACCGCGCCGCATGTGCCTCCGCGCCGGCGCCCGCACTCGATGCCGCAGCCGGCAGGTGCAGCGCCTTGAAGACGGGCCGGCTCAGCTCGTCGAGCATCCCCGGTGGCTCGTCCCCGGAAAGCTGCACCGCGTCGAGGTCGAGCGCCTGCGAAATCCGCTCGACCTCGGCCGCCGGTTGATCAGCGAAGACGCCCACGAGCAGCGGAGCCCGCGCCCCGCCGCGCAGCGCGCGCGCATGCGTGACCAGGTCGTGTGCCTGCGCGTCGCGGAGCGCCCGTGGCGTGCCCGGCACGAAGTTGAAGCCGACCGCGTCGGCTCCGGCTCGCAGCGCCGCCTCGAGACCGGTGCGTTCGGTGATCGCGCAGATCTTCACGTGCGGGGCGCGGTCGGCTGCCGCAGGATCCTCGGCTGGATCGGGCGGGCGCCCTGCCGCGACGAATGCGGCCGTGCGGGCCGCCACCGCCTGGGGATCACGACCCGCCCGCATGAGCGCTTCTCCGACCAGCGCGGCATCGAACCCCGCCGCGCGCCAGATCGCGATGGTGGCCGGTTCAGCAGCCCCCGATTCGGCCACCACCACGCGATCCTCCGGCACCATCGCGCGCATCCGGACCGCCCGCTCGGGATCGACCGCGAGGCTCCGGAGATCGCGGTTGTTGATGCCGATGCAGCGCGCGTCGCTGGCCAGCGCACGGTCGAGCTCGCGTGGTCCGTGGGCCTCCACGAACGGCTCCAGGCCCACCTCGAACGCCTGTCGCACGAGGCGGCGAAGCGTTCGCGCCGGGTGCAGCGCCGCCAGCAGCAGGACGAGATCCGCGCCCGCGGCACGCAGGAGCGGCAGCTGGCGGGCGTCGACGACGAATTCCTTCGCCAGCAGCGGCAGCGTGATCGCGCGGCGGACGGCCGACAGATCATCGAGCGACCCACCGAAGTAGCGCGGCTCGACCAGCACCGAGACGAGCGAAGCGCCTCCGGCCTGGTACGCGCGCGCCCTCGCGACCACATCGTCATCGTCCGGCGCGAGCCGGCCAGCGGAGGGGGAACGGCGCTTGACCTCGGCGATCAGGTGGAGGCCGGGCCGGAGCAACGGCGCGAGGGCAGCGCGCGGCGGGGTGGTGGATCCCCCCTGCGTCAGCGCGGCGAGCTCGCGGAAGGAACGCTCCGCGAGTACGGCCGTGAGATCGTCCTTCCGCTGGGCCGCGATCTCGCCGAGCACGCCCGCGCCCCCGCGCCCGACCGTTCCCCTGCCCGCGGCCCGCGATCCTCCTGCACTGTCGTCGGCGTGCTCCGCAGCGCGGGGGCCGGGCGTGCGCTGCAGCGTGCGATCGGCGGTGCCCTGCGCCCCTCGTTCGACCAGCGTCGTCATGACCGTCCTCCCGCCGCGCCGAGGGCGGCTTCGCTTCGTGCCCGCCTGGCCCGCAGGCGACCGAGGAGCCCGCGTGCCTGCCCCGTGTCGATCGTCTGCGCCGCCAGCGCCACCCCCCCACCCAGATCGGAAACGCGTCCGGCCACCACCAGTGCCGCACTCGCGTTCAGCAGCACGACGTCGCGGAGTGGCCCATGGGCACCGTCGAAGATCTCCTCGATACGGCGCGCGTTCTCGGCCGGCGCGCCGCCAACCAGCGCTTCGGTCGAGGCCACCGCAAGGCCGTACTCGGACGACCGCACCTCGCGACGCGTGACGCCCTCGGGGCGCACGTCGTACAGGACGCCGCTCCCGTCCAGGGGGAGCTCGTCGATCCGCTCGCCGTGCACGACGAAAGCCCGGTCGGTACCCAGCGCGTGCAGCACCTCGGCCAGGCTGCCCGCAACGACGGGATCGGCCACGCCGACGAGCTGGCGCCGGGCGCCCGCCGGGTTGGTCAGCGGGCCGAGGAGGTTGAACGCCGTGCGGATGCCGATCTCGCGCCGCGTCGGCCCGGCGTGCTTCATCGCGGGGTGGTAGGCGGGTGCAAAGAGGAAGGCGAAGTTGTCCTCGCGGAGCGCCACGGCCGCGGCCGCCGGGTCCAGGTCGATGGCGATCCCGAGCGCCTCCAGGACATCGAAGCTGCCGGACGCCGAGGTGATCGCCCGGTTGCCGTGCTTGGCCACCGGCACGCCCGCCGCGGCGGCGACGAGTGCCGCAGCAGTCGAGATGTTGATCGTGCCGCGGCCATCTCCTCCCGTTCCGGCCGTGTCGATCGTGCCGGGGGGAGCTTCCACCCGCAGCACGCGCTCCCGCATCGCCTCGGCGAAACCCGCGAGTTCCTCGACGGTCTCCCCGCGCATGCGCAGCGCCACGAGAAGCGCACCGAGCTGCGACGGCGTCGCCTCGCCGTCCATGATCGCCCCCATCGCGGCGCGCGCCATGGAACGATCGAGGAACCTGCCCTCGACGACCGTGGCCAGGGCAGTGCGGACGATCTCGCTCATCGAACGACCTCGCGAAGCTGGTGGGAGAGGGCCGGTGTTCCGCTGGCCTGCGAGCGGCCGCCGCCCGCCGACCCCGGCTCCTGTGGCGGCGCACCGCCCGAGAGCGGCGCCCCGCCCGATAGCGGCAGGCCCTGTCGGGCGAAGGCCGCCCCGTTCGGCGAGTCGAGGCGCGCCGCCGACCCCTCTCCGGCCTGCCGCAGGAAGTTCGCCAGCAGGCGTGGCCCCTCCGGCGTCAGCACGGATTCCGGATGGAACTGCACGCCCTCGAGCGGGAGGGAGCGATGCCGCACGCCCATCACGACCCCGTCACCGGTCCGTGCCGAGACCAGGAGCTCGGCCGGCATGGATGCCTCGTCGACGCACAGCGAGTGGTAGCGCGCCGCCGGGAACGGCGAGGGCAACCCGCGCAGCAGCCCGAGGCCGTCGTGCTCGACCTCGCTGGCCTCGCCGTGCACCAGGCTGGGGGCGCGCACGATCGAGGCACCGAAGGCGGCCGCCAGGCACTGGTGCCCCAGGCAGACGCCGAGGAGCGGCACACTGTGCGCCGCCGCCACCTCGACGGCGGCGACCGACACGCCGGCCGTCGCCGGGTTGCCCGGCCCCGGAGAGATCACGATCCCCCGGAGGGGATCAGCCCCCTGGCCAGCGTCATGGCCGCGCGCCGCGAGGCGGGCGATCTCGTCCCGGTCGATGCGGTCGTTGCGGACTACCCGCAGGGTGGCGTCCGCGGCCGCGAGCGCCTGCACGAGGTTGAAGGTGAAGCTGTCGTAGTTGTCGATCACCAGGATCATCGCCGTGCTCCCATGCCGCGCCCCGTGGGCGGGGCGGCGATCGGCGTGGCGGCACCGGAAGCGGGGACGGCACTCGCCTGTGCCGCTAACGTTCGAGCCGGCGCCTCCTGGATCGCCCCGCTCGCCTCGGCCGCGAGCTCGATTGCGCGGCGCACCGCGGCGGCCTTGTGCTCGGTCTCCTCGTACTCGCGGTCCGGTCGGCTTCCCGCCACGATTCCGGCCCCGGCGTGCACGTGCGCCAGGCCGCCCTGCAGCACCGCGCTGCGGATCGTGATCGCGGTGTCCAGGTTGCCGTCGTACCCGATGTAGCCGACCGCGCCACCGTAGAGCCCGCGTCGCTCGCGCTCAAGGCTGGCGATCAGCTGCATGGCGCGCACCTTCGGCGCACCCGAGAGCGTGCCGGCCGGGAAGACGCTGCGCAGCGCGTCGAGCGCGTCGAGGTCGGGGCGCAGCCGGGCTTCCACGTGGCTCACCAGGTGCAGGACGTGGCTGTACCGCTCGACCTCCATGTAGCGCGTCACCGCCACGCTGCCGGGTCGCGCCACGCGCCCCAGGTCGTTGCGGCCGAGGTCGACCAGCATCACGTGCTCGGCCCGCTCTTTCGGGTCGCGCTGCAGCTCCTCGGAGATCAGCTCGTCCTCGGCATCGTCGTGGCCGCGGGGGCGAGTCCCGGCGATCGGATGGGTCGTGAGCCGGTCGCCCTCCACTCGCAGCAGCAGCTCCGGGCTGGCCCCCACGACCTCGAAGTCGGCCGTGCGCAGGTAGAAGAGGTATGGGCTGGGATTGACCCTTCGGAGCGCACGATAGAGATCGAACCCGCCCAGCGGCGTGCCGGCGGAAGTCAGCGGCAGCTCGAAGGACTGGCGCCGCGCCAGGACGATCTGGATCGCCTCGCCTGCCCCGATCGCATCCTTCGCCGCCATCACGGCTGACTCGAACGCCTCGCGCGGCAGGTTCGTCTGCGCCACACCCGTCCCGACGAGACCGACACCCGCGCCACTTTGGGACGGACCGGCAGCGGGCCCGCCCGCTGGCGGCATGCCGGCGGGCTGCTCGTGGGGCGTGAGATGGGTGTCCGGTGGCGTCCCGGCTCGCCGCGCAGCACCGGTCGCAAGCTCTGCCAGAGTGGGTTGTCCGGCGCGCTCGAGCGCCTCGAACACCGCCCGCTCCGCGATCCGGTAGCGGCCCTCGAGATCCGGTGCATCGGCATGCAACGAGGCAATCGCGCTCAGCGTGTGGGTCAGGTGATCGAAGACCAGCACCAGGTCCGTCTCGATGAAGGCGGCCGCGGGCAACCCGAGGGGATCGGCATCGGGCAGGGGCACGGGCTCGAACGCCGCCACTGCGTCATAGGCGAGCGCGCCGACCGCCCCTCCGGTGAAGCGGGGCATGTCGGCGAGCCTGCTGACGCGTCGCGGCCGAACGAAGGAGCGCAGCGCGGCAAGCGGGTCCGCGCCAGGTCCGAGGGTGGCCGGCAGACCGGGGTCGAACCGGTCGACCGTGACCGGTCGCGTCACGGTCCGCGCCGTCCCGTCCCGCACCTCGAGCGTGCGGCGGGGACCGATCCCCAGGAACGAGTACCGCCCGACCCGCTCGCCCCCTTCCACCGATTCGAGCAGGTACGCCGGACCGCCGTCGTCCAGGCGCAGGAACGCGCCGACCGGCGTCTCCAGGTCGGCCTCGCGAGTCGCACGCAGGAGCACCGTGTCGACGCCGCCCGCGAGGCGTTGCGCCTCGGCCAGGCTGAGCGGGGAACTGATCGACATGGCGGCGCCTCCGGAACGTCCGGCGGCCCAGCCGCCGGAATCAACACGACCTTTCGTCCTCTCCCGGGACGAAAGGTCGAACCTTCCGCGGTGCCACCCGCGTTCGGCGTTGCCGCCGCACTCTGGCCGACGGGCCGCAAGGCGACCGATCGGTGCTGCCGTGTATCGCTGGCGCCCTGCGCCGGAGCCTACTGGACGCCTCTGGGACGTCGTTCGGTCCGGAGGCTCACGGGTCCATTCGCCGCCACCGCTGCTCCAGCTCGCACCGACCGCCGGATCTCTGTGCCAGGGAGTGACGGGTACTCGTCCCGGTCATCGCCACATCTGCGGTTGTGGCGGGAGGATACGGAGCCCCGCGCGGAGTGTCAAACACCAGCCCGCGGGCAGGTTCCGCATCCTGACCCGGGTGTACCGGAGGGACCCGGACGCCATCGGTGCCGTGGCGGCAAACGCCGTGCCGTCAACGGCGTGGCGCAAACGCCGTGGCGGAACTGGACGCCTGCAGCCGGCGTCTGACGACGCATGACTCGGCCGCTCGCCCTCCTGCTCGCCGCGATCCTCGTGATCGGCACAGGGTGCGCCGCGGCTCCCAACCAGGGGGCCGGAATCGAGCTTGCCATGGCCCGAGTGCCGCGCGCGAGCGCCCCGCCCGAGGATGCGGCCCCTGCGGCCGCCGCGATCGACGCTTTTGGGTTCGATCTGTACCGTGCCGTTGCGCCCGCGGACGGCAACGCGGTGGTCTCCCCCGCGAGCGTTGCGATCGCGCTGGCCATGGCACGGGCGGGCGCGCAGGGCGAGACAGCCACGCAGATGGACGCCGTCCTCCGTGCGGTCGGGGCACCGGCAAGCACCTCCGGACTCGTCGCCCTGGACGCGGCGCTCGCTGCCCGCAGCGGTACCTTCGCGGATGCGCAGGGGACCTCGCGGCCCGTGACGCTGCGGATCGCCAACGCTCCGTTCGCGCAGCGCGACATGCAGCTGGAACCGGCGTTTCTCGACGCGCTCGCCTCGCGCTTCGGCGCCGGACTTCGCCTGGTCGACTATCGCGCCGACCCCGAGGCCGCCCGGCGCCTGATCGATGGCTGGGTGAAGGAACAGACGAGCGGCCGCATCCCCGAGCTCCTGGCGCCAGGTGCTTTCGACTCGCTCACCCGCCTCGTGCTGGTCAACGCGATCTACCTGAAGGCGCCCTGGGCGCTCCCCTTCGACCCGACGGCGACCACCCCGCGTCCGTTCACCCGGTCGGACGGCTCGACGATCAGCGTCCCCACCATGCATCTCGTGGACGCGCTGCGGCACGGCTCCGGACCCGGCTGGCAGGCCGTCGAGCTCCCGTACGTCGGAGGATCGCTCGCGCTCGACCTGATCCTCCCGGCCGACATCGCCGCCTTCCGGGCCGGGCTCGACGCGGGACAGCTCAGCACGATCACGGCCGCGCTGGGCGACCGGCAGGTCGACCTGCACCTGCCACGCTTCGACATCGTCACGCGCGTCGACCTCGCCACCGTCCTGGCGGGCATGGGCATGCCGCTCGCCTTCGACCCGCAGCAGGCGGATTTCGCCGGGATCACGCCGGACGAGCGGCTGTTCATCAGCAGCGTCGCCCACCAGGCCACCATCAGCGTCGACGAGGCCGGCACGGAGGCCTCGGCGGCCACCGCCGTCGTCATGCGCGCCACGGCGATGCCGGCCGAAGCCGTCGCCCTCGACCTCAACCGGCCGTTCGTGTTCGCGCTCCGCGACCTCCCCACGGGCGCGGTGCTGTTCCTCGGCCAGGTCGCCGATCCGGCGGTCGGCGCGTAGGCAGGCGGCCCCCGCAACTGTTCGGTGGCCCGGTCTGCTGCCCGGCGCGGCGCCTCCACCCTGGCGGGGCGCCTCCACCCTGGCTCGGCGCGCCTCCATCCAGCGGCAGCATCTCCAACCGGGCGCGGCGCCTCCACCCCGTCGTCGCGCGTCTACCCCGGGCAGCGCCGCTGCGAAAGAGCGCTACAGCTCCTGGCGGCGGAACACGATCCAGGCGAGCACGCCCGCCGCGGCGATCATGCCGACGTTGACCGCGACGGGCCCCAGCACGTTCCCGACCCGATCACCGAGGGCCAGCGCCATCGCGGGCGTCGAGAGCGACTCGGGCATGTACGCGCCGACGCGGGGCAGCACCGACACGATGCCCGTCACGACGAGGAACACGAAGCCGACGCCCGCCCCGGCCGCCGTCGAGCGTGTGAGCGTGCTCCCCAGGAGGGTGAGCGACGCGTACACCACGAGGCTCAGCCAGAGCACCAGGCACATGGCCAGGAAGCCGCCCACCGGGAGCGCCTCGAAGAGCACCAGCGTGTAGTAGTACCCGAACACGCCCGCGACCACGACCGCGACGAACAGGTTCAGGCTGATCGCGACGAGCTTCGCGACGAGGAAGGCGGCCCGGGAGGCCGGTTTGGTCAGGAGCAGCGCCGCGGTCCCGCGCTCCTTCTCCGCGGCGACGGCGCCCATCGCGAGGAGGATCGCTGCGAGCGCGCCGAACTGGCCGAGGTTCTTCAGGAACTGCACGATGGCGTCCGCGGTCGTTGGCGTCGGGATCAGGCCGACCAGATCGAGCTGGTCACCCGCCACGGCCTTCAGGATCTCCGGCGTGTATCTGGCGAGCACGGGCGAGAGCGCGCCGAAGAGCGCGAAGACGATCGCCACGACGAACAGGCGCATGGTTCGCACCTGCTCGAGCAGCTCTTTGCGAAGAAGCAGCCCGAACCCGGTCATGCCATCGCCCCGGGCGTCTGCTGCGCACCGTTCGCCACGAGCTGCAGGAAGACATCCTCGAGCGACGGACGATCGCGCTGGAACGCGGCGAGCGCGACTCCGGTCTCGGCGAGCAGCGGCAGGAGGGCCGGTCCCGCCACGCCCGGGTCGCGCACGAGCAGACGGATGGTGCCGTGCTCGACCCGCAGATCGGCGGTCCAGGGCTGCGCGCGCAGCACTGCGCTCAAGCGATCGAGGGCACCGGGCTGGCCGGGCTCCGGATCGATGCGGTAGATCGGTCGGGCGTAGCGCTCCAGCAGATCGTCGATGCCCGCCTCGATGACCAGGCTGCCGTAGTTCAGGATCGCGACGCGGTCGCAGACACGCTCGACGTCGGTCAGGATGTGCGTCGAGAAGACCACGGTCGAGCTCCCGCGCAGCCGCGCGATGATCTCCAGGATGTCGCGCCTGCCCTCCGGGTCGAGCGAGCTCACCGGCTCGTCCAGGAACAGGATCTGCGGCTCGTGCACCATCGCCTGGCCGATCCCCAGGCGCTGACGCATCCCACCCGAGTACGTGCCGATGGGGCGGGCCGCGGCATCCTCCAGACCGATGGTCTCGAGGACCTGGTCGACGCGCCGCCGCAACTCGCCGCCGCGCAGGCCATACAGGCGCGCAACGAGCTCGAGGAGCTCCCGGCCCTTCATCCAGCCGTAGAACCGCGGATCCTGGTCCAGGTAGCCGATGCTTCGCTGCAGCCGCCCGTCGCCCGTGCCGATCGGCACCCCGGCGACGCTCGCGGTCCCGCTCGTCGCATGCGCGAGCCCGGTGAGCAACCGGAGCGTCGTCGTCTTTCCGGCGCCGTTCGGTCCGAGGAACCCGAAGATGCTTCCGGCGGGCACGTCCAGATCCAGGTGCCGCACCGCCACGACACCCCCGAAACGCTTCGTCAGGTCGCGGATCACGATGGCGGGCTCGGCCGCCGAGGCGGGGGCCCGGCCGGCGCCCGGCTGCCGCACTGGGGTCGCAACGCTGCCGGAGGTCATCTCGGACCCTCCCCCTCTCCGCCGCGCGGCGCACGACCGAGCGGCGCTGCCCTCCGCAGGGCGCGTCGCAACGATCCGGCCTCGGGCGCGGGACGCAGGCTAGTCCTCACGGCCGACGAAGAAATAGGCCAGGGGCCCGATGAGGTTGACGAACACGATGATGAGCGCCCAGATGGGCTTGCTCACGAACCGCACCTGGCGCTCCTCGCGGAAGAGGTCCAGCACGGCCAGGACGAGGAGCAGGAGCTGCAGGAGGATGAGCGGGGCGATGAGCGGCAGGAGCTCACGAAGCTGCTGCATATCCATGTCCCGCGCACCGTACACCGGCCGCAGGTGCCCGCGGAGGGCCAGGCCGCCATGCGGGGCCTGCCGGCCGGCCTGTTCCGCGAGGGGCCATCGGGGTGTTGAGGCGCATGAACGTGCCGGTCCGCACCCCGTCCTCTCGCTTGCCCGCGCCGTACTCACGCCGACTGCTGTCGGCCCTTCCTGTCGGCGGCCGCAGCTTCGCTCGCGTCCTCCGGGGGCCGCGGCGTGACCACCACGCGGTTGCGGCCGGCGCGTTTGGCCCGATACAGCGCGGCATCGGCACTCCCGAGCCAATCGTCGTCCGTCGCGCGGAGGTCCCGAGGTCCGATGAGCGCTGCCCCCACGCTCACGGTCACGCGGCCGTGGGGCGGGTTCGCCTCGTGGGTCAGCTCGAGGCTCGACACGGCGCCACGGATCCGTTCCGCCACGAGCGCCGGGCCATTCCCCGACATGGGACCGATCACCACGAACTCCTCACCTCCGTAGCGACAGACCACGTCGCCCGGCCGTGTCGCGGCGCGGATCACGCTCGCGATCGCGCGCAGCACGTCATCGCCCGCCAGGTGCCCGCGCTGATCATTCACCGCCTTGAAGCGGTCCACGTCGAGGATGAGGATTCCGAAGGATGCGCCGCGCTCGGCGATCGCCGCGCGCGCCGTCTCCAGTTCTTCCTGCAGGCGCAGACGGTTCCCGGCACCCGTCAGCTCGTCTGTCCGGGCGGCCTCTTCCAGACTCTGCGAGACACGTGCCAGCTCCATGCGCTGCGTTTCGGCGTCCATCCGCAGCTCGCGCATCCGAGTGCGCTGCACGAATGCCCGCACGGACGCCCGGGTGACGAGCACGTGCCCGGTGAAGCTCGTGAGCAGGGCGATCTCCATGGCGACCACCAGGTCCCGGCGCTCCATGAGCGTGAGCGCGCCGCCGGGTGCGAGGACGAAGAACGCATCCGCCACGAGCGCGTATGCGAGGAGCCAGACGGCGTGGCTCCAGGTCCGCCACGGGATGAAGAGGGCCACCGAGGGCGGCAGCAGGGCGAGATATGTTCCAGCCAGCGCCACCATCGACGGCCGCAGGGAACCCAGCCCGATGAACGTCCCGGCGACGACGAAGCTCTCGACGAAGACGACGATCTCGGGGCGTCGGCGCAGCCAGCGGCCCAGCGAGGCGTATGCCGCGAGCGAGAGCATGAGCATCGTGCCGTGGAGCAGGACGATGCCGCGTGCCAGGGATGGGTGGAGCAGCACCAGTACCACCGCTCCCGGCACGGCGCCGACTGCCACCGCCAGCATCGCCACGCGGGCGGACGCGCGGACGACTGCGCGTTGTCCGGCCCGGTAGCGAGGGCTATCGCCCACCAGGTAGTACTCGTCTCCGCGCACGAAATCGCGGAGCCGTTCCATCCACTGCCCGAACCGGCCGGTGGTCGAGCCTCGCTCCGCGATCATGCTCTCAACGACAGGCTTGTTCGCCAACCTTTCCTCGTCTGCGGCATCCGAACGACCGCCGGGGCGGGCGCTCTGGCCCTCGGCCCCCGCACCGCCGGTGCTCCGCGGTCGGGAGGCGCCCGGGTGCGACAGCCGCAGCCGTCGAAGCGCAGCCCACGAGGCCGGTGGCCGGCGACGTTCGCAGCCTGGGCGAGCCCGGCATGACGAACGAGCACCGATGCGCCTCAGCCACCCGGTGGCGCGCCGGAGTCCCACGACCTGCTGTTCTGGCGGAGAGGGAGGGATTCGAACCCCCGGAGCTTTCGCTCTGCGGTTTTCAGGACCGCCGCCATCAGCCACTCGGCCACCTCTCCGCCGATCGAATGGCGGAGCGTAGGGTACCGTACCGGGCCATGCGCAGTGGCCCCGCGCTGTGTCCGTCGCGAGCGAGTCCAGGACCCGCATCGCGACCAGGCCGGCGCTCGACCGTCCCGTCAGTCCCACGCGATGGCCCGGAGCTCCGGGCCCCGGGCCATCGATTACCTGTACTGAGGCCGGCGTCCTGGCACCGGCCGCACGAACCGCGCTAGCGCCCGCCGGCCGCCGCACGCGGCGCTGCTGCGGGCTGGCCTGCCGCGCCGGCACCGGGCGTCCAACCCGTCTCCACGCGCGTCTTCTGCCACCAGCTCGCGAACAGCACGAGAACGGCGCACGCGGCGATCACCAGGATCGCCGCGACAACCTCGCCGGGCCGGGCCAGGTTGCCCACGACGAGGCCGAACCACTGGAAGTCGGCATCGCCGAAGGTGGTGTTCTGGAAGCCGATCGCACTCATCGTCGGCACCAGGAAGGCCGCGAAGAGCGTGATGAACAGGCCGTTCACAAAGCCGCCGGCCACGGCGCCGCGCCGACCGCCGGTCGCGTTGCCGAAGACGCCCGCCGTCCCGCCGGTGAAGAAGTGCGGCACCATGCCGGGCAGGATGAGCGGGATGGCCAGGGCGGAGCCGAGCCCCACGACCAGGACGAAGAAGCCGACGAGACCGCCGACGACACTCGACAGGAACCCGACGAGCACCGCGTTGGGCGCGTAGGGGAACGAGACGGGGCAATCGAGGGCCGGTACCGCGCCCGGGATGACCCGCTCGGCGATCCCCGAGAAGGCAGGCACGATCTCACCCAGGAACGTGCGGACGCCGAGCAGGATGACGGCCACGCCGCCACCGAAGACCAGGGCCTGGTTGAACAGGACCATCAGGAATCCGCCGACGCCGCCGGCCGCGCCCCCACCGATGCCCGTGTCCGATGCGACCGCTTTGGCCTCGCCCTGCACGAGCAGGAACAGGATCCCCATGAGCATGTAGATGATGGCCATGGCGATGGCGGTGCCGAGCATCGGGTCACGCAGGAACCGGAGGCTCTGCGGGAATTCCATCTCCTCGGTGCTCTTGCTGCCGCGGCCGACCAGTTGCCCGGCGATCCCACCGAGAATGTAGCCGAGCGTCCCGAAGTGGCCCATCGCCACCGGCTCGCCGCCGGTCACGCGCTTCATCCAGGGCTGCGCCAGCGCGGGCATGACCACCATCATGGTGCCGAGTCCGACCGCGCCCACCACGATGGCCAGCCAGTCGGCGACGTTCTGGCTCAGCAGCACCACGGTGAGCACCGTGGCCATGAACAGCATGTGATGGCCGGTCAGGAAGACATACCGCAGCGGTGTGAGCCGCGCGATGATGAGCGACAGGATCACGCCGAAGAACATCGCGTACGCGACGTCGGTGCCGAACGCGGGATTCGCGTTCACGATGGCGGTGATCGCCTCGTTGGTCGGCACGACGCCCTTGCTACCCTCGGGCGCGACGCCCGTGATGAGTGTCCCGAGCGGAGTCAGGGCGGCGACGACCGCGTTCGCGCCGATGCCCAGGATGATGAAGCCCATCGCCGCCTTCAGCGAGCCGCCGAGGACATCCCCCCAACTCTTGCGCGACGCGATGAGCGCGATCGCGACCATGATCCCCACGAGGTAGGCGGGCACGCCAAAGACCTCGCGGGAAATCCAGTTGAAGAGATAGCCGACATCCATTTCCATCCCTCCCAGTGCCCTGCCGGGGCTCGCTGTCAGCCCGCCGGCAAGCCGTATTCCGTTCCAGGTCGAGGTGGGCGCCTCGCCCTCAGCCTTTCGCGAGGACCGCTCCGAGCTTCGTCAGGACCTCGTTGAGGCTCACGAAGTTCACGATGGTCACCACCGGCGGCCTGACCTGCCCGAGCTGTTGGGCCAGCTCGGGCGACGTGACGATCAGGTCGGCTGTCATGGCGAGCGCCCGCGCCGACCCCATGTCCGACACCTCCACATCGGCCTGCACACCGAGCTGCCGCAGCGCCTTCTCCACCTGCATGCGCAGCAGCAGCCCGCTGCCCAGACCCATTCCGCAGACAGTGAGGATCTTCAATGCGTCGACCACCTCCTGTTCTCGGCGGCCACCCTGGTCCCCCGCACCGGTGTGCCGCTCATGTCGCCACGCGCTCGTGCGCCTGGATCCTGCGTCGCAGCTCGACCGGCGTTGTGCATGCGCGGAGCTCGGCCTGCCGGGCGTCATCGGACAGCAGGTCCGCCAGCGTCGCGAGCGCCTCGATGTGGCCCTCCTCGTCGGGCGCCGCGAGGCCCACGACTAGGTCGACTGGATCGTTCTCGGGATGCCCGAAGGCGACCGCCCTCCGCAGCGTGACCCAGCTGAGCCCGCTCCGTCGCACCGCGGGCGAGGGCCGAGAGTGTGCCAGGGCGACGCCGGGCGCGATCACGATGTACGGGCCAAGCTCCTCCACGCAGCGGATCATCTCGTCCGTGTAGGCCTCCGTCGCGGCGCCGCTCGCGACCAGGCCGGCGCCGGCGAGACGCACGGCGGTCCGCCAGTCCGCGGCAGCCTGCCGCAGCATGATCGCCGGCAGCGGCAGCAGCTCGGACAATCGCTCGCCCATCGCCCTCTCGCTCCGTCGCCCTCCGCCGGCGCCCCACTCCGCCTCCCTCGGAGCGACGGCACCGTGGTCTCGCACGGCGGCCGCAGCCGCGGCCTCCCGGGCTCGTGGACATGCTGCTGCCGCGCAGCACGCTCCACAAGGGCCGGAGGGACCACGGCGGCCCCGCCACGCTCCACATCGCGTCCGGGCACGATGGTCCTCGCCGTGGACGCCGGCGCGAGCCACACTGCCGTCGATGACCTCCTCTGAGGCGGTCGTCCGTGACCGCTACGGCCTTCACCCGCGCGCCGCGATGCGTGTCTCGCAGGCCGCGCGTCAGTTCACCGCGGCCGTCACCGTGGAGAGCACCGTGACCGGGGCCCGCGCGGACGCACGCAGCCTCATCTCGCTCGTCAGCGCCGGAATCCGCCAGGGCGAGCAGGTTCTGGTCAGCGCCGAGGGCGAAGACGAGGCAGCCGCGAGCGAGGCCATCCGAACGCTTCTCGAGAGCGGCGTCTGCCATCCATAGGCGCAGCTGGCCGCGCGCGGGTCGGGGCGGGGCGGCCCTACAGCAGCCGCAGCCGGTCGAGCGGGAAGGGCGGCTGCGCGAGCGGCTTCACGGCCAGCCGGAGCAGGAGCAGCGGGTTGTCGTCGCCGGCGGTGCGGTTGCTGCGCAGGGTGCCGCAGCCCGAACAGCGATGGATGAGCACCCACTCGCCGTCACCCCGGACAGTGATTCCGATCGGCTCCATCGCCGAGCGGCATTCCGAGGCGCGGTCGCCGACGTCGCCATCCAGGTGGCGACTCCACAGGCAATGCGGGCAGTGGTTTCGATGCGCGGTTCCGGGCGCGTCGGCCGGCACGTCGAGCCGACAGTGCACGCAGCGGAACGAAGTCGGGGGTTTCAACGCCAGGGTCTCCAGAACGTGGGGCGTGGTCAGATCGACGCCACACTCCGGGTCTGGCGGAAACGCTGAGGGAGGAGCCCAGGCGGGCCGTCCTCACGCGAGCGCGTGGGGCGCGCCCAGTTCAGTCGTCGCCGATCCGGAGGCGTGGCGCTGGCACCGCATCCCGAACAGGACTTGCCATGGCGTTCGCCTCCTTTCCTGCCGTCCGGCCGGGCGACCGGCGCGGAACGAGCGGGAGTATGGCCGCGGACGCCCCGGGCGTCAACCGCGGTCGCGCGATCGGTCCGGGCGGCATGCGTCAGGTGCGCGATCGGTCCGGGCGGCATGCGTCAGGTGCGCGATCGGTCCGGGCGGCATGCGTCCGGTCCGTGCGGCCGCCCGGCACGCGGCGGGCGCCCGGCCTGCCGCCGACGTGCGATCCTCGGGCGCGCCGGCCGCGACCTATCTCGCGACTCGGTCCGTCCCGAGCAGCGGCCGGTGTGCCTGCGGCACGTCGAGCGAGCCATCCGGCTGCTGGTAGACCTCCAGGATGGCCGCCACGGTGCGCGCCAGCGCAACCCCGGAGCCGTTCAGCGTGTGGAGGATCTCGGGCTTCTCGCCGGGCCCGGGCCGCCAGCGGATCTCCATGCGACGGGCCTGGTAGTCCCGGAAGTTGGACACCGAGCTCACCTCGAGCCACTGCTCGACACCCGGCGCCCAGACCTCCAGGTCGTACTTCTTGGCCTGCACGAACCCCATGTCGCCCGTGGCCATGAGCTTCACCCGATACGGGAGCCCCAGGCGCTGGAGGATCACCTCGGCGCGCTCGGTCAGCCATTCGAGCGCGGCCCCCGAATCGGCAGGGCGCTCGAAACAGACCATCTCCACCTTGTCGAACTGGTGGACCCGGAGAATGCCCCGCGTCTCCTTGCCGGCCGCGCCGGCCTCCCGGCGAAAACAGGGGGTGTACGCGACGTAGCGAATCGGCAGCCGATCGGCCTCGATGATCTCGCCGCGGTGGATGTTCGTGACCGGCACCTCTGCGGTCGGCACCAGGTAGAGCTCGTCGCGCGTCACGACGTACATCAGCTCTTCCTTGTCGGGGATCTGCCCCGTGCCGCGAGCGGACGCGGCGTTCACCACGGCGGGCGGCCAGACCTCGACCATCCCGTGTTCGCGGGTGTGGATGCCGACCATGAAATCGATGAGCGCACGCTGGAGCGCCGCGCCGGCGGCCCGATACAGCGGGAAGCCGGAGCCCGTGATCTTCGCGCCGGCGGCCAGGTCGAGCATCCCCAGCCCTTCGGCGACCTCCCAGTGGGGTCGGCGGGCCCAGGCCTCCTCACCCCCCGGACCGCCTCCCGTGCGCTCCTCGTGCGCTGCCGGATCGCCCCAGGAGCGAACGATGACGCTCGCCTCCTCGCCGCCGACAGGCACGTCTGGATCGGCCGGGTTGGGGATGCGGAGCATGAGGTCGTCGAGTTGCTGCTCGACGTCGACGAGCTCCTTCTCGAGAGCGGCGATCCGCTCGCTCACGGTGCTGGAGCGGGCGCGCAGACCGGCGACCTCCGGGCCCCGCGGCGATGCCCCACCCCGGACCGCCTCGCCCACCTGCCGGCTGAGCGTGTTCCGCTCGGCCTTGCGCTCGTCAGCCTCCCCGAGAAGCGCACGGCGACGAACGTCGAGCGCCAGCGCTGCGTCGACGATCGCGGGATCCTCACCCTTGTCGACCGCGCCCTGGCGGACGCGATCGGTGTCTTCGCGCAGGCGCTGCAGGCCGATGCTCATGCGGGCTCCTTCCGAGATCGGGACGAAGGTCGACAGTGCCGGGTCGCCGCCGACCCTTCTCCGTGCAGAACTCTAGTCCTGGCTGACACCCGCGCCCCCGGCGAGATGCTCGTCGACCTCGCCGGCCGCCGCTTGCAGCCGCTCCAGCACGAAGGCACCCGGCAGCGATGCCAGCAGCCAGCCCGCCCTCGGCCCGTTGGATCGGCCGAGAAACGCAGCGTAGAGCGCCGCAAAGGCCCGGCCGGCCGGGACTCCGCACGCGCGCGCGGCCGCGAAAATGGCGTCCTGCCAGCGCTCCCCCGTTTCCGGACCGGCGGTTTCGGCCGCCGCGGCGAGCGCGCGCAGGAAACGGCGCTGGTCGCCCGACAGGCCGCGCGCCTCGTCTGGAAGCGCGTCACGCCGCACCTCCACGCGCGCCTGTTCGGGGGCGAACTCGGCGAGCCAGGCCCGGGCCACGTCCAGGCGGCGCTCCGCGATCGCCGACTCGGCCGGGTCGAGCGGGCCGCCCTTCTCGGCGGCGAGCCGGGACGCGACGTCCACCCCCGGCACCTGCGAGAGGAGCGCCAGGTGGAGGAATGCCGGCCGGTAGCGGGCCCCGGCGACCCGGGGATCCTCGTCCGGGTCGAGCAGGCTGGCCTGGAAGATCCGGGCGGCCTCGGGGGGAAGCTCGCCGCGGACCGGCAGGCCGGCTGACGCCGCGGCGATCCGATCGAACTCGTCGAACAGGCGCGGGATCGCGTCGCCGGAAGGATCGAAGTCGAGCGCGTGGTTCGGTCGATGGCGCAGGAACAGGAAGCGAATGAGCTCGGGCGGGAGCAGCGCCGCCATCTCGTGCGCTGACGCGCCCTGACCGCGGCTGGTGCTCATCTTGCGTCCGCCCACGTTGAGAAACTCGTACGGCACGTTCCGCGGCGGCTCGCGCTCGAAGACCGTGCGGCTGATCTCGTCGGCGCGAGCACGCGATCCGCCGGCCGTGGCGAGGTCCTTGCCGCAGCCCTCGATGGTCACACCGAACAGGCTCCACTGCGCTGCCCACTCGACGTTCCAGGGCAGTTTCACGCGCCCGCCGAACGGCGAGACGCGTGCACCGTGCCCGCAGCCCTGGGCCCAGCTCACGTAATCGGGCAGGCAGTCGTAGCGCAGCGTCGCGCCATCCCAGTCCGTCGCGTGGGTCGTTCCCACCCGGCCGCACGCCTCACAGACGACCTCCACCGGCAGCCAGCCGCGGGGCTTCTCGACCCGACTGACCCGCAGGTAGATCGCTCGAATGTCCTCCGCATGCTCGAGGGCGAGCCGGATGAAGCGATCCATCTTCCCCGACCCGTATTCCTCGCTCATCCAGTAGATCGTGGGGTGGATGCCGAGGCCGGCGAAGGTCTCCAGGAAGCGTCCGGCGAAATGGCGGGCGTAGTTGGGAGCGGTGCTGCCCGGCGGGGGCGGCACGTGCGCAAGCGGGACGCCCATGTACCGCTGGACGGCGTCGGGCGTCAGGAGCGCCTGCGCGTCCATGGGATCCATGTCGTCCACGCCGTAGCGATACGTCGCGGGGACGCCGGCGGCGCGCAGCGCACGCCAGATCGCGTCGTGCAGGACGACTCCTCGCAGGCTCCCGATGTGGACCGTGCCCGAGGGCGTCTTGGAGTCGTTGACGACCTGCGATCGCTGTGCCGTGGACGCCAGTTCGTCGGCCCAGTACATGCCCGGTGCTCGCTCCTCTCCCGGCCGGCCCGCCGGGACGGGGCGACGCGCCAGCCGTGGCCGCCTAGTGGATGGCGACGATCTTGTAGGTGAAGTCGCCGACCGGCACCTTCACCACCACCGAGTCGCCCTTCTTGTGACCCAGGAGCGCCCGGCCGACGGGCGACTCGTTGGAGATCCGGCCCTCGCGTGGCGAGGCCTCCGCCGAGCCGACGATGGTGAACGTCTGCTTGCCGTCAGGCGACTCCACGTCGACGGTCGAGCCGATCTGGACGTGGTCGGAGTTCGGCTTCTCGTCGATGATGCTGGCGTTGCGGATCAACGCTTCGAGTGACTGGATGCGGCCCTCGACGAACGCCTGCTCGTTCTTGGCGTCCTCGTATTCGGCGTTCTCCGTGAGGTCGCCGTGTTCCTTCGCGTCGTGGATGCGCGCTGCGACCTCGGTGCGGCGCACGTTGACCATCTCGTCGAGTTCGACGCGCAGTTTCTCGAGCCCTTCCCGGGTGAGGTAGAGCGGTTTGTTGTTCACGGAAGCTCCGTCGCTTACGGGCGGGGTAACAGAACGAACCCCCGTCGCGCCACACAGCGTTCGCGTCAGGAGTTCGACCGGCCGCGAATTGTAGGCGCACGGGAACGGCGTGTCAAAGCCAGGTTGTCAGGGCGCCGGGGGCCGCCCGACGGCGGACGCGGGCGGACTTCGACGACGCACGCGGACACGGTTCGACGACGCACGCGGACGCACGCCACCGCCCTCAGGGAACGAGGCGGACCAGGCGCTTCCGCACGCGCTGGAGCGAGCCGCGGTCGCTGAAGGCGATGAACAGCGTGTCGTCCCCCGCGATCGATCCGACGACCTCCCGCCAGCGCGCGCGGTCGAGGGCCGCGGCGATGGCGTGCGCGCTGCCCGGCAGGGTGCGGACGACGAGCAACAAACCGGCCTCGTGCACCTCGATCGGCAGGTCCTGCAGCAACTTGTGCAGCCGTTCCTCACCGCTCGCTTCCGTCTCGACCAGGCGGGGCGGCAGCGCGTAGATCGCGACCCCGTCGCGGTTGACCTTGACCAGGCCGAGTTCGGCGACATCACGGCTGATGGTCGCCTGGGTGGCGCGGAATCCCCGCTCGCGCAGGGCCGCCGCGAGCTCCTGCTGGGTACGCACGGCGCGCTGGCCGAGGAGATCCCGGATCGCCCCGTGACGGAGCTCCTTCATCATCTCCACGCCGTACCTGCCCTCCACCTCGAGCGCGCACGCGCCACCGGGTGCCCCG
>JBJKRK010000214.1:0-13277 GCA_046704705.1 Candidatus Limnocylindrales bacterium
GGGGGGGCCCGGGGGCGCCCCCCCCCCCCGGGACCGCAACCTTCGGGAGACGAGAGCCGGCCATGACAACCACGACGCCGCTCCTCGAACTCAAGGGCATCACCAAGCGCTTCGGCCACCTGGTCGCCGACGATCACGTCGACCTCGCGGTGGCGGAGGGGGAGATCCATGCCCTCGTCGGCGAGAACGGCGCAGGGAAGACGACGCTCATGAACGTCGTCTTCGGCCTCCTCCATCCCGACGAGGGCGAGATCCTGCTGCGCGGGACACCCGTGGCGGTCCGCAGCCCCCTCGCCGCAGCACGGCTGGGGATCGGGATGGTCCACCAGCACTTCAAGCTCGTGCCGTCGCTCAGCGCGGCCGAGAACATCTTCCTGGGCCGCGAGCCCGGCCAGAGCATGATGCTCAACTCAGCGGAGACGATCCGGCGGGCCGAGGAACTCGCGGCCCGCTTCCAGCTGGAGATCGATCCGCGTGCTCGCGTCCGCTTCCTGTCCGTCGGCCAGCAACAGCGCGTCGAGATCCTCAAAGCGCTCTCGTACGACGCACACCTGCTCATCCTGGACGAGCCGACGGCTGTCCTCACGCCACAGGAAACGGAAGAACTCTTCCACGTGGTCCGTGAGCTGCGGTCGCGCGGAAAGACCGTCATCTTCATTACGCACAAACTCAACGAGGTTCGCGCCGTCGCCGACCGCTTCTCGGTCATGCGCGACGGCAAGCTCATCGCGACCGTCGCGACGGGGGAGGCCACCGAGGCGGATATCGCGCGGATGATGGTGGGTCGCGACGTCCTGTTTTTGGTCACGAAGCCAGAGGGCGCGCCGGGTCAGCCGGTGCTCAGCGTGGGCGGCCTGAGCGGTCTCCGCGTCGACGGCTCTGCGGCCGTGCAGGACGTCTCGTTCGACGTCCGAGCGGGCGAGATCGTCGGCATCGCCGGCGTCGAGGGCAACGGGCAGAGTGAGCTGGCGGAGTTCATCTGCGGGCTGCGTCCCCCCACGGCGGGGCACGTCGAGATCGACGGCAGGGACGTGACCAAGCTGAGCGTCGTGGAACGACGGGCGGCGGGCCTCGCGTTCATCTCCGAGGACCGCCTGGACCGTGGCGTGAGCCCGGCCATGTCGGTCGCGGAGAACCTCGCCGCCACGCACTACCAGCGTGCCGGGCTGGCCCGGCAGGGAGTGGTGTCCTCGGGCAACCTGCGACGATGGGCGCGCGCGCTGATCAGGCGGTTCGACATCCGCAACGCGACGCCGTCCACTCCGGTCGAGGCGCTCTCCGGCGGGAACATCCAGAAGGTGGTGCTGGCCCGTGAGCTCTCGGCCGAGCCGAAGGTGCTCCTGGCCGCACAGCCCTCGCGCGGCCTGGACGTGGGCGCGACGGAGAGCGTGCACCAGACGATCGTCGAACAGCGCTCGGCCGGACGGGCCGTCCTGCTGGTGTCCTCGGAGCTGAGCGAGATCCTCTCGCTGTCCGACCGGATCCTCGTCATGTACCGGGGTCGGATCGTGCACGAGACGCCCGCGAAAGATGCGACCGACGAAGGACTCGGGCTCTACATGATGGGACTCCGGAGCGACCATCCGGCGGCACAGGCAGGAGCGACAGCATGACGCGAACGAGCCTCCCGATGGACGATGAGGCCCTGCGCGACCGCCTGGTGGCCGGCGCGCGCACCGTCGCGGATGCGGTCGTCCAGCCGATCCTGACCATCGCGTTTGCGCTGCTGATCGGCCTCGTCGTGATCGTCGCCATCGGGCAGGATCCGATCGCGGCCTACCACGCGTTCCTTTTCGGCAGCTTCGACAACGCCCTCGATTTCGGCAACCTGCTGGCCAAGGCGACACCCTTGATCTCGACGGCCATCTGCGTCGTCATCGCGTTCCGGGGCGGCGCGTTCAACATCGGCGGCGAGGGCCAGATGTACCTCGGCGCGTTCTGGGGCGCGGTGGCCGGTTTCGCCTTCATCGGCCTGCCGGGGCCGCTGCTGATCGTCGCAGTCATCGTCGTCGCCGGGATCGCCGGGGGGCTGTGGGCCGCGATCGCCGGAGCCCTGAAGGCCTTCTGGGAAGTCGACGAGGTCGTGAGCACGCTGCTGATGAACTACATCGCGATGCTCATCACGCAGTACTTCGTCGACAACCAGTTCTACGACGCCACCGCGGGCGGGCCGATGACCACGTACATCGCGAAGCAGGCCTGGTTGCCGCAGCTGCTGCCACCGTCGGCGGTCACCATCGGCCTTCTCATCGCGCTCGTCGTCGCCATCCTGAGCTGGTTCCTCATGTTCCGCACCGTCTGGGGCGCGAAGGTTCGCGCGGTCGGCACGAACAAGCGGTTCGCCCAGGCGATGGGTGTCGATGTCAAGCGCGTCCTGATCCAGACGATGTTCATCTCGGGCGCCGTGGCCGGCATCGGCGGCGCGATCGAGGTGATGGGCGTCGAACACCGCTTCTACCAGGGGTTCTCCCCCGGTTTCGGGTTCCTCGGGCTCACGGCGGCACTGCTCGGGCGCCTCAACCCGTGGGGCACGCTCGCCATGGCGTTCGTCTACGCGGCCCTCCTCAACGGAGCGGCGATCATGCAGATCCAGACGCCCGTCCCGAACCCGCTGGTGAACGTCCTGGAGGGCATCATCGTGGTGGTGATGACGGCACAGGCGCGCCCGTCGATCCTGAAGTTCCTGCGGCGCCGGGGAGCCGCGGCGTGAGCGGCCTGCTGCAGCTCTTCAACGCCGATCTGCTCGGCGCGCTGCTGCTGTACACGACCCCGATCCTCCTGGCGGGGATCGGCTGCGTGTTCACCCAGCAAGCGAACATCCTGAACATCGCGATCGAGGGCATGATGCTCACGGCGGCGTTCTTCGCGATCGCCGTGGGCGCCGCCACGCAGAGCGTCGCCCTCGCGCTCGTCGGCGCGATCCTCTCCGCGATGGTCATGTCGGCCATCTTCGCCTACGTGGTGCTCGTCCTCGAGGCGGACGTCTTCGTGGCCGGGATCGGGATCAACCTGCTGGCCGACGGGTTGACCGTGTTCCTCCTCGAGCGCCTGTACAACAACCAGGGCAGCTACACCCCCGACAAGTTTCCCCAGCTGTGGCAGGTGACGCTGCCCTCCGGCTGGGCCAACCAGCCCGTGCTCGGCTTCGTGTACCACGTGCTGAACGGGCAGACGGTCATCGTGTTCACGGCGCTCGCCCTCGTGATCGTGGCCCACGTGGTGCTGTACCGCACGAAGATCGGCGTCCACATCCGCGCGACCGGCGAGAACCCCGAGGCCGTCGAGGCCGCCGGACTCAACCCGACCACGCTGAAGATCATCACGGTCATGATCAGCGGCGCCTGCGCCGGCCTGGGCGGCGCGCAGCTCGCCATGGCCACGCTCGACGAGTTCATCCGCGAGATGACGAACGGCGTCGGGTTCATCGGGCTGTCCGCCGAGATCTTCGGGAACGCGACGCCGATCGGCACGCTCATCGCGTCGGCGATCTTCGGGCTTGCCAACGCCGTGGCCGACCGGGTCCAGGTGATCCCCAGCCTGGGGTGGTCGCCCGATCTCGTCCTCACCCTTCCGTACGTGGTCACCCTGGTCGCGCTCACGTTCGCGATGATCCGGCGGCGGCGGGGGCGGGTCGCATGACCGCGCCCACCCGCGGCGGACAACCAGTGGTCGCCCATGAGCTCATCCTCGACATGGACGTCGGCGTCGACGATTCGGTCGCGATGCTGTACCTGGCCGGCCATCCGGAGGTCCGCATCGCGGCCGTCGGCAGCGTGCACGGCAACGTCGAGGCGCCGCTCGCCGGCCAGAACGCGCGCCGCGTGCTCGAACTCGCCGGGCTGGACGACGTGCCGGTGGCCGTGGGCTGCTGGCGCCCACTCGCGCAGGAGCTTGCCACGGCCGGCTGGGTGCACGGCGACGACGGACTGGGCAACACCAACCAGCCGCCGCCGCGTCGCGGACCGAGCGGGGAGCACGCCGTCGCGCAGCTCCTCCGCCTCGCGCACGAGCGCCCGGGCGCCTACGACATCCTGGCCACGGGACCGCTCACCAACCTCGGGGCGGCGCTGGTGGCGGATCGCGAGCTTCCGCAGCTCGTGCGGTCGGTGGTGATCATGGGGGGCGCGGCGAACGGCATCGGCAATGCCTCCCCGACGGGAGAGGCGAACATCTGGCACGACCCCGAGGCCGCCGAGCTCGTGTTCAACGCCGGGTGGCCGATCACGATGGTCGGCCTGGACGTGACCATGACGGCACGCCTGGAGGAGCCCGAGCTCGAGCGCATCGCTTCCTCGCGCACGCCGCAGGCGCGCTTCGTCACGGCCATCCTGCAGCACTACCTGGGCGTGTACGCCCGGAGCTTCGGGGGGCGGCGGATCTGCCCGCTCCACGATCCCCTCGCCGCTGGAGTGGCCGTCGACGCGGGCCTGGTGACGCGGGCGCTGGAAGCCGCGGTGCACGTGACGCGCGACGGCGCGACGCGCGGGATGACGCTCGTGGATCGGCGGCCCAAGTACGTCGAGGCCGAGGGCCGTCCGGGCCCGATGACGCGCATCGCCCTCGAAGTCGACGCGCAACGCTTCGTCGACGACCTGGTGGGCGTGCTCACGCGCCCGCTGCCGACGCTCGCGCGCGCGTCGTGAGGGGCGTCTCCAGGGGCGGCCCGGGCGTCTCACCCTCCCCAGCAGCGAAAGGAGCGCGACCGATGGCACAGAAAATCATCCTGGACGTCGACCCCGGCCACGACGACGCGATGGCGATCCTCCTCGCGGCAGCGTCGCCGGCGATCGACCTGCGCGCGATCACCACGGTCGCCGGCAACCAGACGCTTCCCAAGACGACGCTCAATGCACGCCGCGTCTGCTCGCGCGCTGGGATCCACGACGTGCCGATCGCCGCCGGGTGCGACCGCCCGCTCGTGCGAGCGCAGCGCATCGCGGAGAACATCCACGGCGACTCGGGCCTGGACGGCCCGACGTTCGCCGGGGAGCCGGATGTCCCGCTCGACCCGCGCCACGCCGTCGACCTGATCATCGAGCTGCTCATGGCCTCGGACGGCGACATCATGCTGGTGCCGACGGGGCCGCTCACGAACATCGGGATGGCCATGCGGCGGGAGCCGCGGATCGTGCCGAAGATCCGGCACATCTCGCTCATGGGCGGCGCCTGGGGGTTCGGCAACCAGACGCCATCGGCCGAGTTCAACATCCTCGTCGATCCGGAGGCCGCCCGGATCGTGTTCGAGAGCGGCGCACCCATCACGATGTGCGGGCTCGAGCTCACGCACCAGGCGAAGGCAACGCCGGACATCATTCAGCGCTTCGCTGACCTGCACACGCCGCTCGGCGACTTCGCCGTGGAGATGCTGCGCTTCTTCGCCTCGACCTACAAAAAGATGCACGGGTTCGACGGCCCACCGCTGCACGACCCCACCGCCGTGGCCTGGGTGATCGATCCGACCATGGTCGAGACACAGGCAGCGCACGTGGACATCGAGACGCACGCCGAGTTCTCGTACGGACGCACGGTGGTCGATCTGCACGACGTGCTCGGCCAGCCGAAGAACGTCCTGGTGGCGACGAAGCTCGACGTCGCGCGCTTCTGGGACCTGATGGTCGGGGCGATCGCCAGCTATGGCGGCTGAGCCGGGAGCGGGCGCCGCGGGACAGACCGGGCGCTCCGGGAGCGCACCGCCGCAGCCCGTCATCGTGGACTGTGACCCGGGGCTGGACGACGCGTTCGCCATTCTCCTGGCGGCCGCGTCTCCGGCGGTCGACCTCCGCGCGATCACCACGGTCGCCGGCAACCACACCGTCGACCGCATGACGCTCAACGCCCGCCGCATCTGCAGTGTCGCCGGGATCGCGGGTGTCCCCATCGCCCAGGGATGCGACCGGCCGCTCGTGCGGGACCAGATCGTCGGCTCGGACATCCACGGCGAATCCGGGCTCGACGGGCCGGTCTTCGCGCCGCCGATCGTCGAGGCCGACCCGCGACACGCAGTCGACCTCCTCATCGAGCAGCTCCTCGCCGCGCCGGGCGAGATCACGCTGGTCGCGATCGGCCCGCTGACCAACATCGCGACGGCGATGCGTCGCGAGCCGCGGATCGTGCCGTGTATCCGCCGGATCTCGTTGATGGGCGGCGCGTGGGGGCTCGGCAACCGGACACCGGCCGCGGAGTTCAACATCGTCGCCGACCCGGAGGCCGCCCGGATCGTGTTCGAGAGCGGCGCCCCGATCGCGATGTGCGGGCTGGAGCTGACGCGCCAGGCCGTGGTCACGCCGGAGGTGCTGGCGCGGATCGAGGGGCTCGGCACGCCCGTCGGTGAGATGTGCGCCGCGCTCCTGCGCTTCTACGCAGAAACGACGAGCCGCAGACGGCGCTCCTTCGGGCCGGCCCTGCACGATCCCTGCGCGGTCGCCTGGGTCATCGACCCGTCGTTGTTCGAGTGGGAGCCGATGCACGTCGACGTCGAGACGCACGCCGAGTTCAGCTACGGGCGGACGATCGTCGACGTCGACGGCGTGCTGGGGCTGCCGCCCAACGTGGAGGTCGCGACGAGACTCGACACTGCCCGCTTCTGGGATCTGCTGATCGGCGCCCTGGCGTCGTATGCGCCCGGCACGCCCGGCGCTCCTTCGTCCCGGGGCGCGCCCGGCCCCACGCAGGCGACCGCATGACCGGCGCAGTGGCGGCCGACCTGGCCATCACCGGCGGCCGCGTCGTCTCGGTGCTCACCGGCGAGATCTTCCCTGCCGAGGTGGCGATCAGCGGCGACGCGATCGTGGGGGTGCTGCCGCCCGGCACGCCCATCGACGCGCGCACGCGGGTCGATGCCACGGGGCAGCTCATCGTCCCCGGCTTCGTCGACTCGCACCTGCACATCGAGAGCTCGTTCCTGGTTCCCGGCGCGTTCGCTGATCTCACCCTCGCGCGCGGCACCACCACGGTCATGGCCGACCCACATGAGATCGTGAACGTCACCGGCGCCGCGGGGCTGCGCTGGCTCGTGGAGGCCGGACGCCGCACGCCGCAGACGATGCTGTTCGGGGTGCCGTCGTGTGTCCCCTCGCTCCCCGGCCTGGAGACGGCCGGCGCCGACCTCGGGAGCGAGGAGATCGCGGAGCTGCTGCAGGTCCCGGGCGTGGCGGGGCTCGGCGAGGTGATGGACTACCGCGCCGTCGTCTCGGGAGAGCCCCGGGTGACGGCGATCGTCCAGACCGCCCGCCGGGCGGGCGTGATCATCGACGGCCACTGTCCCGGTCTCTCCGGGGCCGAGCTGTCGACCTACCTCGCCGCCGGGATCGATTCCGACCACACGAAGAACCCCGTGGCGGTTTCGATCGAGAAGGCGCGGCTGGGGATGCACGTCCAGGTACAGGAGAAGTCCATCTCCCCCGAGCTCATGGCCGCGCTCCTGGCGCTGCCGCTGCGTCCGTCGTTCTCGCTCGTCACCGACGATGTGGCGACCGACGCCCTGGTGGAACGAGGGCACCTCGACCACCTCGCCCGGCTCGCGGTCGCGGCGGGCCTGCCGCCGCTCGAGGCGCTCCGGGCGATCACCCTGGCGCCCGCGCAACGGCTGCGTCTCCACGATCGGGGCAGCGTGACCCCCGGCCGACGGGCCGACCTCGTGCTGCTGCCGGAGCTCGCGTCGTTCCGGCCGTCCGTCGTCGTGGCGGGCGGAAGGATCGTCGCCCGCGAGGGCCGCACGCTGGCTCCGTCGCAGGCGGAACCCGGCAGCGGACCGTTTCGGGACAGCGTGCACCTCGCGCCGCCGAGCGCCGACGCGTTCGTCTGGCGGCCGGGACTGGCCGAGGGCGTACAGCGCTGCCGGGCGATTCGGGTCAACGCACAGGACACATCCACGGAGGAGGCCGTCGTCGACATCGTCGTGCGGGACGACCGCGCGGAGCTTCCGTCGGGCGCGGCGCTGCTCGCGATCTTCGAACGGCATGGCCGGGGCGGCGGGCGGGCCTTCGCTCCCCTCGTCGGGCTCGACCTGGCCGAGGGCGCGGCGGCCACGACGTACGCGCATGACAGCCACAACCTCCTCGTGCTCGGCACATCGCGGACGTCGATGGCGACCGCCGCGCAGGCGGTGATCCGGGCGGGCGGGGGCGTGGCCGTCGCCCGGGGCGACACGCTCGCCGCCCTGCTCCCGCTCCCCATCGCCGGCCTGATGTCCGACGCCCCCGCGGTGGAGGTGGCGGCCGCGGCGGGGGCGGTGCGCGAGGCGCTGCACGCGTGGGGCTACCGCCACGCCAACGCGTTCATGAGCCTGGCCACGCTCTCGCTTCCGGTGAGCCCGCGGCTGAAGCTCACCGACCGCGGGCTCGTCGACGTGCTCCGCCGCACCCTCGTCGACACGGCGCCGCCAGCGGAGCCGCCGTCCTTCTCCCCCGGAGGCACCCGATGACCCGATTGCTCATCGACACTGACACGGCGTCCGACGACGCCGTCGCGCTGCTGCTCGCCCTGTGCACCCCCGGCATCGAGATCGAGGCGATCACGGTCGTCGCCGGCAACGTGCCCCTCGAGAAAGGCGTGCAGAACGCCCTGTACACCGTCGAGCTGTGCGGGCGCGATGTGCCCGTCCATGCGGGCATGGCCGCGCCGCTTCTCCGACCGCTCGAGACCGCGGAGGACGTCCACGGCGGCGACGGGATGGGCGACATCGGCCTGGTGCTGACCGGCCGCCGCCCGGCCGCCGGAGATGCCGTGGACGTGCTGCTCGAGCGCACGAAACGACTGCCGGGCGAGCTCACGCTGGTGACCCTGGGCCCGCTGACCAACGTGGCGATGGCGATCCTGCGCGACCCCGGGTTTGCCGGCCGCGTGGCGCGCTGCGTCACGATGGGTGGGACGGGCGTGCTGCCGGGAAACGTGACGCCCCTCGCCGAGTACAACATCTGGGTCGACCCCGAGGCGGCGCAGATCGTCTTCGAGTCGGGGCTGCCCATCGAGATGGTCGGCTGGGATGTCTCGCGCACCTACGCGACGCTGGGCCCGGAAGATGCCCGGCGACTGCGGGCCGTGGGCACCGCGCGGGCCGAGTTCGCGGTCGACATCCAGCGCGCGGTCACGCAATACTGCCTGACCCAGACCAAGCTCGCGGGTTTCGACCTGCCCGACCCGATCGCCATGGCCGTGGCCCTCGATCCGTCCGTCGCCACGCGGGTCGAGCGGCAGTTCGTCGCGGTCGAAACGGGTGGCACGTGGGGACGGGGCCAGACGGTCGTCGACACGCTCGAGGTCAGCGGCCGTACGCCGAACGTCGACGTCGTGTACGAGGCATCCCGTGGCAGGTTCCTCGAGATGCTGCACGCAGCCTGCGGCGCGACGCCCGCCGATGCCAGGGCTGCCGCGGCCGGATGAGGGGAGGAGCGTCATGCCGTCGGCCCTGAAGGAGCGCGCGCAGGCAGCCGTCGGACATCGCCGGAAGGATATCGTCGACCTGGCGGAACGGCTGTGGCAGCATCCCGAGACGGGCTTCCGCGAGCACGCCACCGCCGCGATCGTCGCCGAGACGCTCCGGAGCCTCGGGATGCAGCCACGCGAGGGCCTGGCGATCACGGGCGTCCGTGCCACGCTCGAGTCCGGCCGGCCCGGGCCGACGGTCGCCGTGCTCGGCGAGCTCGACGCGCTGCCCGTGCCCGAGCACCCCGCCGCGGACCCGACCACGGGAGCCGCGCATGCCTGCGGGCACCATGCCCAGCTGACCCAGATGCTCGGCGTCGCGATGGCCCTGCATGACGCGGACGCAATGGGCGAGCTGGCCGGTCGCGTTGCCTTCATCGCGGTGCCCGCCGAGGAGTACGTCGAGCTGGACTGGCGGCAGAGCCTGGCTGCGTCCGGCCAGATCGAGTTCCTGGGCGGGAAGGCCGAGCTCGTCCGCCTGGGCATCTTCGACGACGTCGACATGGCGCTGTTCCTGCACGCGACGGCGACACCTGAGGACCGGAAGCTTTCGCTTCCCGCGGGCAGCAACGGCTTCATCACGAAGCGCGCCCGCTTCGAGGGCCGATCCGCGCACGCCGCCGCGGCACCGCATGCGGGGGTGAACGCGCTGAACGCGGCGACACTGGCGCTGAGCGCGATCGCGATGCAGCGCGAGACATTCCGCGACGCGGATGCCGTCCGCGTTCATTCCATCCTCACCCGGGGCGGGAGCTCGATCAACGTGGTGCCGGCGGACGTCCGCGTCGACGTGCAGGTCCGCAGCCGGTTCATCGAGGCGCTGGACGACGCGGCGGCCAAGGTCGACCGCAGCCTGCGCGCCGGCGCGCTCGCGGTCGGCGCCGCCGTCGAGATCGAGACGCTGCCGGGGTACCTCCCGCTCGTGCAGGATCCCGGCCTGGGGCGCCTCTTCCGGGCAAACGCGATCGAGGTCGTGGGGATAGAGGACTGGGTGGACGCCCCGCCGTTCGCGGCCTCCACGGATGCGGGGGACCTCTCGCACCTCATGCCTCTCGTGCACCCGAGCGCGGGAGGGTTCGGCGGCACCATCCACGGCGCGACGTTCCACGTGGAAAGCGAGGAGGTGGCGCTGATCGATCCGGTGCGTGCCCTGGTCGGCACCGTCGTCGACCTGCTCGCCGACGACGCGGCGCAGGCGCGGCAGATTCTGGCCGCCGGCACGCCCAGACTCACGCGCGATGAGTACCTGCACAGGCTGCGCGACACCGCGCGCACGGAGCGCTTCGAGGGCTGCTGAGCGACTGCGGGGGGGCGCGGGGCCGGAGGCCCGCCGCACCCGTGCGATGCGCCAGGCCCGCGCGAACCTGAGGGCGGCATCGCCGGACCCCCGGACGTGGGTTCGGTCGACCCGCGGACGTGGGTTCGGTCGACCCCCGGGCGTGGGTTCGGTCGACCGCCGGACCGCCGGGCGCGGGATTGGTCGACCGCCGGACCGCCGGGCGCGGGATCGGTCGACCGCCGGGCGGGCGCATCACCTGTCGCCGCCCGGGCGCTCGAAGGCCACACCGCGATCACGCAGGCTTACGTAGGCGTCGTGCCCGATCACCAGGTGATCCAGCACGGGCACGTCCAGCAGGCGGCCGGCGGCGACCGCCTCCGCCGTGAGGTGCAGATCGTCGGGCGAGGGAGTCGGGTCTCCGCTCGGGTGATTGTGGACGAGGATGATGCTTGCCGCGTGCTGGCGCACCGCATCGCGGAAGAGCTCCCCGACCCGGACGAGGGCTGTCGAGACGTTGCCCTGGTAGACGGTCGAGATCGACAGGACCAGGTTCTTCGTGTTGAGCAGCACCACCCGCAGCTCTTCGCGCTCCAGGCGACCCATCTGCAGCACCAGGCGATCGGCAAGGTCGCGCGGCGTGCGCACGGCAAACCGGCCGGCTGGCCAGTCCGCCAGCAGCCTGCGCCCGAGCTCGAACGCGGCCAGGAGCTGCGCGGCCCGCGCCGTGCCGATACCGGAGAGCTGCTCAAGTTCGACCTGGCTCGCGCCGGCCAGTCCGGCAAGCCCCCCGTGCACCGCCAGCGCGTCCGTGGCGAGGTCCACGGCATTGCGGCCCCGGGTTCCACTGCACCACAGGAGCCCGATCAACTCGGCGTTCGCCAGGCCGGCCGCCCCGCGTTGCGCGAGACGCTCCCGAGGACGCTCGGTCGAGGGAATCTCGCGTAGTCGCCGCGGGCGCGGACGGGCGGCCGCAATGGACACGTCGTCCGGCGACGTGCGCACAGTCGGTGGCGGCACGCCGCCGTCGGTCACTCCCGAGCTGGTCGACACCACGCCCTCCCGCTGCCGCGCAGCGACCCATCGGGCGGGCAACCAGGTCACCTCTGCCTCCGGCCCGAACAACGGAGCCCGCCGATTCCCCCGCCGTCCGGACCGGGAGGCGAGAGGAGCCTAGGCCACGGGGCTTAGCGCGGGCTCCATCGCGGGGTCTCGACGACTTGTCGCGGACTGCGCCGGCGGGGGCTGCGACAGCACGAGGCTGGGCGCTGTGGGGCTACCGCGCCGACGATGGCAAACGTCGCCTCAACTGGCCCGCGCAAGCGAGGCAAGGAGCAGGATCACGGCGATCGAGTTGAACGCCATGTGCCCCGCGATCGACGCGACGATGCCGCGACGGAGGAAGAGGATGCCGAGCACCCAGGCGACCGGCACGATGACCAGGAACTGCAGCAGGGCGAGCTTCAGACCCTCGGTGACGCCGGTCGGCACGACGTTCAGGACGTGCACGAAAGCGAAGAACAGCGTCGCCCGAACCAACGCCGCCCGCTCTCCGAGATCCCGCCGCCACGCGGTGAGCGAGAACCCACGGAAGAAGAGTTCCTCGCCGATCGGTGCGAGGACCACCGCGGACAGCGCCACGGCCACGTCACCCAGGCTGGTGCTCGGCGTCGGCAGCGGGCTCGACAGCTGCACCCCGAGGATCGCGGACAGGTAGCTTCCCACGAGCACCGTGCCGAGGTAGATCGGCACCACCATCGCGACGCCGACGACCGCATCACGCACGAGCGTGCGCTCGCCGCGCTCGGGCCAGCTCGGCCAGCCCATCTCCCGCCAGCGCAGCGCTCCCGTTCGCACGACCAGCAGCCACACCACGAAGGCGTACATCCCCTCCTGAACGAACAAGCTGATGAGCGCAGCAACCGGTGCCTCGGTCGGGTTCGGCAGGCCGATGGCCAGCAGCACGCCAACCGCGAGCGTTGTCAGGAGCAGGACGACGATGAACAGGAGGATCGGCGCGGGACCCCGATACGCACCGGCAGAGCGACGTGCCCGCGAGGCCAGCTGGTGTCCCGCGGCCGCGATGAACCCGAGGCTGATCGCCACGAGGCCGGCCAACCCGAACAGGCCGGCATCGGCGTTTCCCGCGCCGGCAAGGACGGACGTCACGAGGAGGAGGCCGAAGCCGAGGAGGATCAGGACCCAGGCGGCGAGCAGGCGTACGCCAGAGCCTCCCGCCGGACGAGGTTCGCCGGAGGTCGGCAGGGAGGGGCCCCCACCAGAACCGCCCGCCTCGGGGCCGGCACCGGGGCCGAAATCGCCGCCCGCTCCCCCCTCGGCGGCACCGAGGCCCTCGCCAGAACCGCCCGCCTCGGGGCCGGCACCGGGGCCGAAATCGCCGCCCGCTTTGGCGCCGGCGGGGCCCTCGGGCCCGGCGTTTCCGTCCGCAGAACTGTCGCCGGACGCGCCATCCGCGATGCCGCCAGCGCCGCCCGGACGGGCCGGTGGCTCGCTCCGCTCTTCGCCGGGCGCGCGCCACTGCGCGATGTACGCGTCTGCCAGCGGAACCTCGGGGCGA
>JBJKRK010000215.1:0-4194 GCA_046704705.1 Candidatus Limnocylindrales bacterium
GGACTGCCGGAGGCGCAGTACGCGCTTGCCCAGGCAACCGCGCTTCTGGCGGCGCTGCCCAAATCGAACCGCGCCGGGAAGGCGTACTTCGCCGCGCTCGCCGACGTGGAGGAGCACGGCGCACTGCCGGTGCCGCTGCACCTGCGCAATGCGCCGCACCGACGGATGAAGTCCCACGGCATCGGCGTCGGATACCGCTACCCCCACGACTTCCCCGGCGCCGACGTCGAGCAGCAGTACCTGCCCGACCGGCTCGTCGGCCGGCGCTACTACGAACCCTCCGACCGCGGCGTCGAGAAGCAGCTCGGCGACCTGCTGGAGCGCCGGCGGGCGCGACGCGCGGGGCAGAAGGCGGAGGAGGACCAGGAGACGTCCGCGGGCTGACGAGCGAGATGCCCCAGGGCGACACGTGATCGGCGCTGGGCGCACCGGCTCGGTCGGCGGCAGCCTGTGACCCTCGCCTGTGCGGCGTGCGCCCACGTTCCCGACGCGGGTCCGCATGCGCGATCGGAACCGGATCCGGCATCGGCCGTGCCGGCGTTCGGTCGAGTTGCCGCCTCCGGGGATGTCATTGGTCCGGCGGCAACCCGCGCAGCTTGTCCGGGTCGGCGACGAGGTCGATCTCGACGATCCGCCCGTTGGCCACGGTGAACGCCAGGAGCAGCGGGCGGGCGGGGAAGCGGGCGAGCAGTCCAGGAGCGCCGTTGACGGTGACGGGCTCGATCCTCGCCACCCCCTCCCGGAAGTTCCGCGCCTCGCCCGCCACCGCCGCAGCACCGACGATCGGCGGCCGCGCGAAGAGTCGCGGCGCGTTCGGGCCGCCGTCCATCCGCAGGACGACGTTCGGGTCGAGCACCTCGAGGAGCGCCTCGAAGTCGCCTCCCCGTGCGGCGGCGAGGAACGCGTCCACCACGCGTCGCTGGACCGCCACATCGGCGTCCGGCTCCGGCGCCTGCGCCCGGACCCGTCGCCGGGCCCGGCTCGCAAGCTGGCGGGTCGCGGCGGGCGATCGCTCCACCACCGGCGCGATCTCCTCGAACGGCAGGCCGAACACGTCGTGGAGGACGAACGCGAGCCGCTCTGTCGGGGTCAGCGATTCCAGCACGACCAGCAACGCAAGGCCGACCGAATCGGCCATGACCGTATCGCGTTCGGGCTCGGCATCCGTCGCACTACTGACGATGGGCTCTGGAAGCCAGGAACCAGCGAGTTCCTCTCGGCGCGACCTTCGCTTGCGAAGGACGTCCAGGCAGATCCGCCCCACCGCCACGGTCAGCCAGCCGCGCAGGTCGTCGGTCCCGCCCGGGTCGCGTCGATCGAGCCTGAGCCAGGCCTCCTGCACGGCGTCATCGGCCTCGGCCACCGATCCGAGCATGCGATAGGCGACCGCACGCAGGTGCGCGCGGTTTCGCTCGAACTCTTCGGCCAGCCAGTCGCGTCGCGTCACATCGTCGTCCTTTGCGGGCTCGTCATGCAGGGGACACGGATCCGAGCAATCGGATGTGACATGGTCGCTGCCGTCCGATCCCCGCTGTCACGTTTCCCGGCCCGTGTTCGTACTCGATCTGGAAGCGGTTCGCCAGCAGACGGCATTGCGCACGCCTCTGAGCACCGCGATGCGTCCCACGAGGTACCCATCATGACAGCCGATCATCTCGCGTCCCTCCGGCCCGACCCCCGCAGTCGCGTGGCCGGGGCGTTTCTCCGGCTCATCAACCCGCTCGCCCGCCGGATGATCCCGGCCGGCATCCCCACCGGTGCGCCGAACGTGCTCCTCTCCATGCGCGGTCGGCGGTCCGGCCGGCTCCGGACGGTGCCGCTCGGCATGCTGGAGATCGACGGGCGCTGGTTCGTGCAGGCCTCCTACGGCGAGACCGGCTGGGTCGCCAACCTTCGGGCGGATGGGGATGCGACCGTTACCCATCCCGGTGGCCATCCCGTACCGGTCCAGGCGATCGAGGTCTCGCCCGAGGAAGGTGGAGCCGTGCTGCGGCGGGCGCTCGGTCCGTTCCGGCGCTCGGGCCTCCTGCGCGCGCTGCTCGGGCCGAACTGGCGCCCACCCATCGGTGTTCTGTCCGTGCTGCACCTCCGCGTCGATGACACGCCCGAGGAGTACACGGCCGCGGCCCGGCGCTGCCCGCTCTTCGAGCTGCGGCCGATGGGCGAGGAAACCGAACGCCGGAACGCGAGATAGGTCCGGCGGACCAGCGAACAGCATGGCCACGCGCCCGACGTCGGCCGGCTCCAGACGGCGCGACACGGCCGCGGCAACCCAGGCGAGCACCTCGTCGCGGTCGCGCGGGCTGGCGACCGGAGGTCGACCGACCCGGCGAAGGCCGGGGTCGCGGGCTATACTTCGTGTACCGAATAATCCCTCGAGAGGGAGTATTCGGGCCTGCGAAGAACGTCTGCAGGGAACGGGGGTCGCGCGGACGTGGCCCGACGTCGGTCCCGCAGCGGGTACTGAGGAGCCCGGGGGTGGAGCAAATCGCACGCGGGTCGCTCGGGCGGGACGTCCGGCGACGCGACCCGAACTACAAGTGGGTGGCGCTCTCGAACACCACGCTCGGCGCGCTGATGTCGTCGATCGATGGCTCGATCGTCATGATCTCGCTCCCCGCGATCTTCAACGGGATCCACCTCAACCCGCTCGACCCGGGCAACGTGAGCTACCTGCTCTGGACGCTCACGGGATACCAGCTCGTCACCGCCGTCCTCGTCGTCGCCTTCGGGCGTCTGGGCGACCTGCACGGACGGGTGCGGATGTACAACGCCGGGTTCGCCGTGTTCACCTTCGGGTCCCTGCTCCTCGCCGCGACGCCCTTCACGGGCAGCGCGGGTGCCACCTGGATCATCGCCACGCGCTTCGTCCAGGGCATCGGCGGCGCCTGTCTCTTCGCGAACTCGGCGGCGATCATCACCGATGCGTTTCCCTCCAACCAGCGGGGCCTCGCCCTGGGCATCAACGGCGTCGCGGTCATCGCGGGCCAGTTCATCGGGCTCGTCGCGGGTGGCATCCTCGCGGTGATCAACTGGCGGCTCGTGTTCTTCGTGAGCGTGCCCGTCGGCCTCGCGGGGACGGTCTGGGCGTACCTGCGCCTGGAGGAGCTGGGCACGATCACGCATGCGCACCTGGACTGGTGGGGCAACCTGACGTTCGCCTCGTCCATCACGGCGCTCCTGATCGGCGTGACCTACGGCATCCAGCCGTACGGCACGCAGTCGATGGGGTGGACCAGCCCGTTCGTCGTCGCGATGCTCCTGGGCGGCGTCGCGCTGCTCGCCCTCTTCCTGTGGATCGAGACCCGCGTGGCGGAGCCGCTCGTCGACCTCCGGCTCTTCCGCATCCGTGCCTTCGCGGCGGGCAGTCTCGCGCTCATCCTCTCCGCGATCGCGCGAGGCGGTCTGACGTTTGTGCTCATCATCTGGCTCCAGGGGATCTGGCTGCCGCTCCACGGCTACAACTACGCCGACACGCCCCTGTGGGCCGGTATCTACATGCTGCCGCTCACGGTGGGCTTCCTCGTGGCGGGCCCCGTGTCGGGCTTCCTCTCCGACCGCTACGGCGCGCGGCCCTTCACGACGGGCGGCATGCTGATCGTGACGGCGGTGTTCGTGCTGTTGACCAGGCTGCCCGTGCTGTTCGCCTATCCACTCTTCGCCGTGCTGCTCATCACACTGGGGATCGGGAACGGTCTGTTCAACTCGCCGAACAACGCGGCGATCATGAACAGCGTCCCCGCCAGCCAGCGTGGTGCGGCTGCTGGGGTGCGCTCGATGTGCATGCTCACCGGAACCGTCCTGTCGAACGGCGTCTTCTTCTCGCTGATGATCAGCGGGCTCTCGGCGGATCTTCCCGGCGCCCTGCAGCGAGGTCTGCTGGCGCACGATGTGCCGGCCGCGGCTGCGGCGACCGCGGCCCACCTGCCGGCCGTCGCCAGCCTCTTTGCCGCGCTGCTCGGCTACAACCCGCTCGCCTCGAGCCTGCCCGGGGCGGTGCTGCACGGCCTGCCGGCCAGCGTGGCCGCCGACATCCTCGGAAAGGAGTTCTTCCCGCACCTGATGGCCATCCCGTTCGGCCAGGGCCTCGCGATCGCCTTCCTGGCTTCCGCCACGATGACCCTGGTGGCGGCCGTGGCGTCGCTCCTGCGCGGCGGCCGGTACGTCTACGTGGAGCCCGGCGCGGGCAAGCCC
>JBJKRK010000216.1:0-3140 GCA_046704705.1 Candidatus Limnocylindrales bacterium
CCCGCCCACGCGAGGCGACGGCCAGTCTTGGATTTCGGGGCAGCCTGAGACCCCACGACACGTCTGGTCAGCATGAATGAGTGCTCCGGGACGAGGATGATGCCGCCGCATATCTCGGCGGGGGTGGCCCTGATCCACCCGGGCACAAGTGTGCACCGTCGTCACCCCGGCGTCTAGTACGAATGGGAGGTCTGAGCTGTTCTAAACTGCACCAGAACCTACCTGACGCAGCGATTGTGGTGACGCCTCGCAACAGGCGGTCACAGGACCTCCAGCGTTCCATCACCCCGTGAGGACCCCATGACGGCCGACATCAGCCAAGCATCTGTAATGCGACACAGGCCGAAGGCACGACCCTCGACCGCCGACCAGCCCGAGCGAGCCGCGCCGGCGAGAGGCGACGGGGCCGGCCTGCTTCTCACCGTTGAGGACGTCGCACGCATCACGGGTCGTCCACCGGACCTCGTCCGGCGCTGGGCACGCCAGGGTCTGTTGATAGCGTTGAGAGACACGGATGGGGACTACCGGTTCCCGGTCGCGAGCCTCGCCGCTCTGGCACGCGATCGCACGGACACGCAGCCGCTGTATCGCCAGCTCCGGCAGGCGAGGCTGCGACGGGGCCTGTCGCAGGCGGAGGTGGCGCGACTGCTCGGAACCTCGCAGCGCATGATCGCCTTCTGGGAGCGCGGGCCGGAACCAGATGAGCGAGGCAGGGTGCGCGGCAAGCCGATCGGCGCGCGGTATGTGCCCGCCGTGCGGCAGTGGGTCGACGAGGGGCGCGCTCCGAACTTCCCCGCGTCCGTTCCAGCCCGGGCCGACTGCTAGGCGCGTCTGCGCCGCCGACCACCAGGACCGCCGGCTGCCAGGGCGACCGTCCGCCGTTGGCTGGCCCGGACCGCCGGCTGCCTGGGCGACGTACGTTGTTGACCGGCCGGCCCGCCGGCCACCAGGGGCAGCATGCGCCGTGCGGCTGCGAGGTGAGGGCGCTGGTGGCCCCAAGGGGATTCGAACCCCTGGTCTCCGCCTTGAAAGGGCGGCGTCCTAGGCCTCTAGACGATGGGGCCGCGGTCGAGACGCGACCGGCGCGGGGGAGCGCCTCCCCTGTGCACGGGTGCTCCAGCGCCGGCAGAGTGTAGCACCCGGATGCCTGCCGACTTCCCCGCTCGGGATGCTTGTCGGCCGCTCCAGCTGCGGGTGCCCTTGCCGCGGATGCATCGGCGGAAACCGCCTCGGCCTCCGATGCGGGGAGCACCGGACCGCGGTCGGCCCCTCCCGGTGCTCCCCGGTGACGCCTCGTCCGCGAGGCTACTCGGATCGCCAGATCAGCGTGAGCACGATGGCCGCGGCGAGCGATCCCATGGAGGCCACCGCGGCCAGACCCCCCACCAGTGCGGCCCAGAACGCGGCGGCGCCGTCGCCGTCTGCGCCTGCCCTGTACGCGTTCACGCCGCCGCTCACGGCAAGCGCGCCGAACGTCAGCGCAAGCACCGCAAGGGAGCTCGCCATGACCGGGATCTGCAGTCGGCCACGGTCGATCACGCTCCAGCCGAACATCAGCAGCCCTCCGGCGAGGGGTACCGCGATCGCAACGCGAAGCGGGGTGACGCGTACTCGGAGGCGTGGCGGGATGTCGTCGCGGACGTCGCGGCGGCGGGCCTGGTGGCCGGTCATCCGCGACCAGGGGGCGATCCAGGTGTCGCCCCGAACGTGCGGTGGTAGATCACCACCTTGTACGACAGGCGAGGGCGCCGGAGCCCGGCAGCGACCGCCTCGCCCGAAGCCCCGAATGCGGCCGACAGGAACGACGTGGCGTCCGCGATGGCATCGAACGTCCACCACCCGTGGACCACGCGCATCTTGAAGCCGTGCGCGAGGAACCAGCGGTCGCGCCGGCGAAGCGCGGCGTAGTCGGGTGCCTCCGTGGTTTCGGGGTCGGGGGCACCAAGTCCGTCTGTCACCGGCGAGCCGTCCGAGGCAGCCACGTCGTGAGCCGGCCCGGGCGCGCCACGGGCTGGCCGCGGCAGGTCGTCGACCGATCGTGGTGCCTCGCCCGCCGACACGGGTGCATCGCCCGCCGACACGGGTGCCTCGCCCGCCGGCAAGGGTGCCTCGCCCGCCAGCTGCTCCACGCCACCGGCTGGCCCCGGCACGGGATCCGCGCGCCGCACCACGCCACCGGCTGGCCCCGGCACGGGATCCGCCCACCGCAGCACATCACCGGCCATCCCGGGCACCGCATCGGCCAGCCGTGAGACATCGTCCCGGCCGTAGTGCAGGACCACCAGCAGGCGGCCCGGGTGCCGGAGCATGCGCCCGATCGAGTCGATCCTGTGCTCGGCAGCCTCCGAGGGGGCACGCAGATCGTCCCCCAGCACGACCACGACGTCGACGGTCCCGGGGGAGGGCTCAGGTGCCCCCGCGTCCGGGACCCACACATCGACCTGCCCTCCCATCTCGCGCAGCTTGTGCGCCAGCCGGGAGGCACCGTCGCCCAGCACCACGACGCTCCGGTCGGCAATGGGGCCGAGCTCCTGCAACGTGCGCGGAAGCTTGCCCTCGACATCACGCACGCCGGCCAACTGCGCGTCGAGCTGGGGATCGGGCAGTGAGAACAGGCTAGTCAACACCGCCGCGGAGTATAGAAGGAGGCCGGGCGGCACCGAAGCACGGCGCTCCGTCGCAGCGCGGATGGCCAGCGGCGCGGATCGGTCGCATGTCGACCAGCTCCCCGCGGCATCCTGCACGGGATGTCCAGCTCAGCGGGCCACCCCCATGGGTCGTGACCAACCGGCGGGCGTACCCCCACGTCGGCGCCGAGCCGCGATCAACCGGCGGGCGTACCCCCATGTCGGTGCCGAGTCGTGACCAACCGGCGGGCCTGCCCCCACGTCGGCGCCGAGCCGCGATCAACCGGCGGGCCTGCCCCCACGTCGGCGCCGAGCGGCGATCATGCTGCTCGCAGCAACACGGCGCTGCGAGCACCGATGTGGAGCAACGCTCGACCATCCTGGAGACGCACCGGCTCCAGGCTGGACCCGATCGGCTGCTCGGTGACGAGCACGGCCACCAGGGTGCGATTGTCCGCCTCGGGCAGGGAAACCTCGATGGCGGCAGGACGCTCGTCGGCGTTCACGCCCACG